>JANQPK010000160.1 GCA_028289505.1 Cyclobacteriaceae bacterium | reverse complement strand
CGATGGAGAAGAAATAGCGGGAAGTTGGGCACTAACCGATCAATGCCAAACACTGGTTATAAAGTGGACAGAAAACGACTCCTACTCAGATTTGCAATTGCAAATGGAAGACCACTGGGTTATAAGTGAAGATGAACAAGATTCATTTGTTTTAGAGGCCGATAACGCTAACCGTTTGGAGTTGTCCCAGGGAAGGTTTCAGGATTGTACAGAGCTTCATGATAGTGTGATTAACACTTCCTGGACAATTGAATACGTTAGCATAAATGGAGACGATGTTAGCGAAAGCTTTACGGGAAATGGCCTGACGTTCTTAGAGAACAATCAATTGGCAACTGAAGTTTTCATTGGCCCTGCAGTTTTGGGCGAATGGATGCTACTTGGTGGTTGCGATCAGCTTAGTATACAAGTTGGTGCTGGTCAGTTAAAAGAACTGAGTAAAGATTGGACCATTACGGAAATACTCAATAATCAGATAACACTTGCATTTGAGGAAGGTGCACTCACCATGCAAATGCGGATGGTAAAAGGCAAACCTCAGCCAACCCAAAAATGTCTGGAACTACTGGATCAATTAAAGGATAAAAAATGGGCCATCGGGAAATTCACAGAAAACGGTTCGGTGGTATACAGTAAACTACAAGATTATCAGTTTCAGTTTGCTGAAGACGGGGAATTACTGGTTTATGATGATCAGCAAGAGATAATTGGAAGCTGGTATCCTGCCATGAACTGTAAGCGATTGATGATTCAAATTGATAGTGAGGGTGTGATCACCAGGATAAACGGCAATTGGAAGATAGAAATGATCAATAATGAGAAGATAATTTTGGTGTATGAAAAACCGGCAACCAGCAAAATAATTGAGTTGATAACTACTTAGCCAGATAAAAGCTCTTGCCCGTTTATTTTTTAGTTTTTGGTAACCCCCGCCTTTTTGGCGGGGTTTTTTTAAAACCAGTTTTTAATAACCGCTTCGGCCATTTTTCCGGAGGGGACAAAACGGCGATCATTCTCGTACTGCATCTCCGGATTAGTAGGCCATTTCCACCAAAATATGCCATCCACAATGGGAAATCTTGACGTTGCTTGAAATACCGCTTCGTAGCACATAGCTTGATGATCCTCATTAAAGGCTGCGGCACCAGCCTCTGCGTGAGGATGTTTCCAAGGTGATTCGATACTACGAAAACCAATTTCTGTAATTACCACAGGTTTGCTAAACTTTACTTTTACCGTATTCACCTTATGGAGTACCTCGGTGAATCCTTGCTCCAGTTGGTCCTTGTTAACACTGTTTTTTGATGATAAAGGGTAATAACAATTTAATCCAATAAAATCCAATTGATCCCAAAACTGAATTCCCTCAAACTCATCTCCCCAATTGGCGGCGTAGGTGAGCTTTCCATGGTATATACCGCGCAGCTTTGAAATTAACTCACGCCATTTCTTTTCTTGCGCCAGAGTGGCTTTTGAGAATTCCACCCCAATACATAATGCCTCAACCTCATGCATTTCCGCCAATAAAGCATAATGACTTATCCAATGAAAATATTGGTTAAAAAACAGGTCCCAGTCTTGTTTCGATTCCATTTCGACATCTCCAGGCCACCCATTTGAAATCCAAACATGGGGTTTCAATAAAGTAAGCATCCCATTTCTTTTGGCTTGATTGATGGCATGGATCACACCCTCATCGTTTTCAGTTCCTGCGCGATCACTAAATCTTAACACCGAAGGTTTCCTGGGATCTCTCATCCAGCTATAGGGTACAATAGCTACCGCGTTTGATCCCAGGTTACTCAATCGCTGCATCGATGTTGAGGAGAGCGCCGAACCATAACCGTTATAGATCTGGTAGCCCTCATGGGTAAAATTAAAACCTTGTAAATATGGCAACGTGATCTGCTGGTTTGCGGATCTTTGAAAATCTTGAGACTCAACCCAATCCTGCCAAGCGTTGTCAAGATCTTTCAGCTCCATTAAATCTGGTTTCCAGTGCTGGTACCGCTGAAGAAATTGATCCTTCCCCCAGTATGACAAAAGAAACTCAACCAGACTACCTGCAGTTGCTTCAACTGCTATAGAAGAAAAGCCAGATACCTGATTGCGATCAAGCAGCTGTTCGATATTAATGGCATTACCAGCTTCAATTAAATGACTGGCCCAGAACATATGTCCTTTTTGCTGCCAGGTATCACAGAAATAAACCGCCAACCCAATCTCCAGTATCTTAAAGGAAGCAGTATCCAGCAATTCCCTCAGGATTAGTTGGTTTTCTTTGCCAAAATAACGGTCCTGAAAATGCTCATCAAATGCAGTGTAAACCGTTAACAACTCTGTATCCATGTGGCTTTGATCGGTATTGCCAGTAATCAACCCTTTGATCTCTGTTGAAGGATACAAATAATAATCTATACTGCCGCTATCCCACCGCTTCCCTGTAAATTCTTCAATTTGGGATAATTCTCGTCGACAGGTTGCAGCTAAGGTGGTCATAGAGGATTGATTGAGATCCTCATGATAACTGTTAAAGTTAAACGGGCCTGATTTCCATTGATTCACCAGACCATTTGGCAATTGGATTAACTGGTTTAAATCTACCTCCCAACGATGATTCGGATCTTGAGAAAAGTTACCCAGCAATACCCGCTGTTCTTCGTTTACAATTTCATACTGCCAATTAGCCCTGAAAAAACTGTTAATCCTTGATTGAACAAGTTCCCATATCAACGCCTCATTCTGCGAAACATACAATCCAACTGGCATTTTGACTTGAAGCGGATTAGGATAGTAAGCAAGCACCAAAGAATGACTTTGAGCGTCAAATTGATGTGCTGCTACCGATATCTTATCATCGGTAACCGAAAAGGGCAATTCCTTTATAACCCTAGTAATCCATCTGTTTTGATCAGGAGCACCTAGTAGTAGTGCAGGCGACCTGGATAGTTCTTCCTTTGTGACTTCAAGGTGATCTTTAACCTCTATTTCCCAATCCTCTATGTAAAACTCTTGAATTAATTGTCGTAAACTATCTTTATAAGATTGGTTCTCCCAGGCATCTACCAGCAATATTCTTTTTTGTGACCTCAAGACCCGGTAAAGATCTCTACTACTTATATCCTTCTTATCTGGATCCGAGGGTTCCTTTCCCTGCAATTGACATCCGGCGATCAATAGCGAGCAAGCAGCCAGGAGATAATAAAATCCTCTAACTGCTATCACCAGCCGATATTTAGAGTATTACCATACATTCTATGATAATTCAAACGAAATATAAGTTTGATGGTTCTTTATGGGTAGTCAAACTAGATCGGCTTAACCTGCAGGTCTCAGAACTTGGATAGAATTCGGATTGGATTATAATGAGAACTGGTGCATCACCATATAGATGATCAATACCACCGCCAGCATGATTTGTACGATGTCCTTCTCGTTTCGCACTAGATAGGCCTGTATACTGCGTAAATCGATACGTTTCTTCATTATACAATTCTATAAATTACTGATATACAAACAGCTAAATAGTCTTGTTTATACTGGCAATATAACGATTAAAAATTAGAATTGTTGTTAGCAGCTTGTAGTACTGATCTTCTCACAATAAAGCTCCGTAAATTCGTCTAATCTTTTTAGTCTGTATTGCATAATCCATCTGGGATGTGGCAATGGCTGGATCTGCTTAAATAGTTGGTATTTTCGATTTAAATTGAGAAGGTATTGGTGGTTTTTACCCTGTCCTAAAGAAAATGCTTGTTCACAAGCACCAAAGCTAATTTGTGATTTTAATGAGTCTACCATAAAAGACTCCCAGTTATGCTGAAGTTCTTTGAGGTCATAGTAATTCAGGTTCTTACCACCCGAAGTAAAACCAAGAGGTGACACTGAAGTAAAGTAGCACTGGCTGTAGAATTTATCGACTCCACCGTATGCGGCGATCATGTGATAAATAAACCTAGAAGATAATTCAGGCTTGAGATCAAAGGAATGATCTATGCGACATTCACGCTCCAACCTGATGGGATCCGTAAATGCGATCCCGGTAGTACCAGCACCAAATCTACCGGGGTTTATGCCAATTAAGAATACACGCTTGTCCGAGTCTTGATAGTACTTTCTGTAGAATTGGGTCATAATCTGCCAGGTGGTAGGGGCTCGATGTGGATACAATACCTCCACCCCTTTCGGCACCTTTGGGTGAGCCTTTAACCCCTGAAAAAACTGCAATACTCTTTCACCAAATGAATCCAAGTTAGAAGATATTAATTTACACGTTCTAAGTATACCGGCTGTCTTTTTAACGAACCATTATCCTTCTCGTAGGCATAGAGTTTACCTTCATTGAATAACCAGACATCATCGTCCTGTTCATCCTCGTCAAGTATTAAACCTCCTTTAGAGTCAATCATCCAGTGGGCGTATTCAACACTTTCTTCACCAAAAGCATCAATCATAATCTTTAGTCGATTATCCTTCTGAAATTCAAACCTGACGTCTACTTCGTCTAAAACATCCAAGACGATACCGGAAACTCCTTTGGCGATGATTTCACCTAGCCATGGTATGTCCTGATCCTCAATCTCCTCCTCAATAAAGTCATCTTCAATGTCGAATACCATATGCCAATGTCCTTTTAAATCGCGCTCTTTTACTTTTTTCTGAGCCGGGCTTGAAAACCCTACATATAATAGAACCAATACTAATGCAATAGATTTCATATTTCAGTATTTTGTATTACAAGGTACTTATTTATAGTTAATACTTGGTTTTGCCATAAAAGGTTGCGTTGATATCATGATTCTTCTTGGGAGACCAATATTCGAAACTTATTCAGGTAGGTAAAAACAAAAAGCGGGTCGTCCTTTCTGATGAATTGACTTCCCGCTTCATACTGTAAATTCCGTAGACTTTACTGCACGCCAAGCTAATGTTATTTTGACTTCCTTATCTGCAAGATTCTCCGAGGATTCACCTGCTTCCTTCTCTGACATCTTCGAATCCAACCTCTTCCCAAATCAACTCCCGTGAGAGCTAATTATTTCCAAGGTTTTTTTCGTTTCTGCCAGGCCGTTTAAGGCCTGCCTTTTATCCCTCACTTGGTATATTAAAAGTAGGTTACTCAAGCGTTAATTCAAAATAAACCTCATAATACTTATGAACAAGTTATAAACAATTTTGTGCACAATTCCTCAAAGTCGGTCGAAATTCATAAAGCGGTAGTATCTGCTAAAGATTGCTTCTAACAACTCGTACTCGGAGGCATAATAAATGAACTCATTCGATAGGTTACAATACTCCAAGAACTCTCTTAATTCTGTCCCTTTCAATCCAGTTGCTTCTGAAACCACATCTTCATTAAATCTGGAATTAATAAACTCCAGGTAGGCTTCTTGTGCTTCCCTATTCTGTTGTGCCTCTATTAAGGCTGCAATTCGCTTTTGCTGCTGTGCTCTTTTATTAAAAAGATTAGCCAAACCAGTTAACGCTCCTTCCAACGCTGCTCCACCCTCAGGTCTGGTGCTAGTTCCTAAAGAGACTGTTTGCTTTCTACCTGCTGGTTTAGTTATAGGTTCTGATTGAGGCTTATCCCGGTAGATGTTGGGGGGATTCTCTTCTTTTCGTTTCTTATTCACATTGTCCAGATATCGACGAACTGCTTCAGGGTTTAAATGGCCCTTTACCACAACTTCCTGGAGTTCTATGGTTCGAAGGGTCATGGCAATCTCGATATAAGGTCTACCGGATTTTAATGAATCAGGTAACACAAAAACTTGGGGTAGATAATTAACTGCAGAAAACACCAAGGTATCCGTAGGATTGATACTTATGGAGAAAAAGCCGTTTTCATTAGTGATTGCTCCTTTTTCTGTATCTGGTACATATATGTAAACCGAAGCAATAGGGGTAAGACTATCAGCATCAATGACCTTACCAGATACATCAATTAATGAGGATTGGCCTTGAGACTGCAAGCAACACAACACAGCAAACCACAACCATAAAACTCTTAGCAAACCGCCATTTCTTTGCGTAAAAACATCACAGTAGCACAAAAATAGACATTTATACCATTACAACTATCGGAGATTTTGCTAAAAAACGTTAAGCCACCACCAAAGGGTATTATTATCATTTATAGTTTTGAAATCGCTGAGTCGGTTGGTGATGAGGCCAGATATTGGGCCGAACAGGCTGCTCCAATAATACCGGCGTGATTTCTAAGTTTTGCGGGAACTACTTCAGTCCTACACTTAAGGTATGGGAAAAAGTCTTTGTGATATTTGCTTACTCCTCCTCCTAGAACTATAAGATCGGGATGTATTATGGTCTCTACATAGTTCAAGTACTCATTCAACCGCTTTCCCCATTTCTTCCAACTCAGTTTATGACGTTCCCTGGCTGAATTGGCGGCATATTTCTCAGCACTATCTTCGTACATGATAAGATGACCGAATTCCGTGTTGGGTACCTGTGTGCCGTCTACGAACAGCGAAGAGCCAATACCGGTACCTAATGCCAGAATCAGTACTACCCCTTTGAAGTCCTTGGCTGCCCCGAAATTTATCTCTGCCCAACCCGCTGCATCTACATCATTAGATACATGAGTAGGAAAACCGGTTTTGGATGAAATAAGTGCAGCCACATTGACGCCAATCCAAGAATTGTCAATATTGGCTGCAGTACGGGCCACCTCATTTTTAACCACTGCGGGAAATCCACAACCCGTTACACCTTCCCATTTAAAAAACTTTACGATTTCAGCTACAGTATTGGTGACCGCATCCGGAGTAGCGGGTTTTGGGGTGGGTATGCGATAACGGTCCGTTAGCATTTCACCCGTTGTTACATTGACCAGAGCTCCTTTAATTCCGGATCCTCCGATATCAATTCCCAGAATATCCATGTGGCATGACCTTTCTCTGGTGTCAAAACTATTAAAATACTAGTGAACTTGAATAAATTAGCTCTCTTTTTCAGGCAAAATTTTATACTTTTAAGGGTTTAGATAAATAAGACCTGTATGAGAATAAGGTTTGTCATCGCCACCATCATCCTTTTCACCACCGGGTTCCTGTATGCTCAGGATCAGTACATTGTGAAACTTAACGGAGATACAGTCAGGGGCAAACTACAGATCAATCCTGTGCGGGACAACACCCGCTCTATGTATTTCAAGCACCAGGACGGCAGCAAAGAAAATATCCGTCCCATCAGGGCCTCATACGTATATTATGATGAGGAATATCAATTTCGATCGATTCCATTCAATAATCAAAGGGTGTTCATGCAAGTTATAAAGGAGGATCGAAATCTGAGTTACTATCACTACATACACAAAAGAGACAACTCTATAGCCACCACCAAGATACTGGCCAAACCCAACGGTGAGTCAGTCGAATTAAGCGCACTCTCTTTCAGAAAGCAGGTAGCAAAGTTTCTTGATGATTGCCCAGCGGTAGAGATTAGAGTTGAAGACAGAAAGTACAAGTACAAGGATTTGGATCAACTGTTGGAGGACTATAATAATTGTGACATACAAGTGGTAGTAGCTAGTATGGTGGAGAACAATAACCGGAATAGTAGTGCTACCACTGTGACCCCAGCTGTAGCTGCCTCTGGTACGGCAGTGGTATCCGAAGAAAACGTGAAAGCCCTGAGTGCAAAACAAACCAAACTGTCGCAAATTGATGAATACCGAAACTACATTCGGGGTTTGGAGAATTTTGAGCATGCTCGAGATGTATTGGAATGGTTAACCGACGTAGAATTCAGGGTTGCTCAAGGCCGGGAGGTACCCAACTATCTATGGAACTCACTGAATGCCATGACCAGCGGCAACCAAGAACTAGTGGCCAAATCAAATCAGCTCAAGACAGCATTAGAAGATTAGTTCTTAAATTCCGGTGACTTTACATTCAAACCAAGCTTCTTATTGATGCCCTTTATGAAGTAATCACAAGTTGCCGGGGTCAGTGCTTCGTTTTCCTGATGAGCAAAAAAATAAACCTCCTTTAGTCCCAACTCAAACCATTCGGATAACCTATCCACCCACTGATCCATTCTTGAATAATCACTAGGGTGTAAATCGTAGCCGTTGAACCTGATAAAAACCATATCCGAGGTCAATCTTTGGTGTAAACAATCGCGGCGCCCAGCGGTGTCAGTAATGACCATACTTTTATTGTGCGATCTCATCATGTGAAATAATTCATCCACCACCGTATCATCAGTGAACCAACCCGTGTGTCGAAGTTCTACTGCCACCGAGACGTCTTTTGGCAACCAGCGAATAAAGTGCTCTAAATCAGTAAACTTACTGGGTGTAAAATTGTCGGGCAATTGAAGAAATGAAGGACCTAGATTATCACCAAAACTGTCCATGATGTACAAGAAGGCTTCAGTTACTTCTTCCGCTCCCTTCAATCTCTTATAATGACTAATACTTCTAAAGAATTTCGGACAAAACTTAAATCCTTCTATTGCTCGTTGAGCCCATCCCTCTGCTACTTTCTTACGAGTACCATAAAAAGTAGAGTTAAGTTCAATAGCATTAAAGTGCCGCACACTGGTGTTGCAGTAATGCGCCGGG
>JANQPK010000150.1 GCA_028289505.1 Cyclobacteriaceae bacterium | reverse complement strand
GTTGGTACCCCTTAATGTGTTTAAATCCAAAATTGTCACGATTCAATCCGGGGGCGGTGTTAGAAGCCATCATGGCTGCCTCGATGGCAAGAGTACCACTACCAGACATGGGGTTAATAAACATGTCTCCTGGTTTCCAATGTGTGGCTCGTATCAATGCTGCCGCTAATGACTCTCTCAAAGGTGCCTTGTATGGAATTCTTCGATAACCATGCTTGGAAATAGTTTCACCGGAGGTGTCAAAATAAACATGGCAATCGGAATTTACCCAATGCAGGTAAATCACCACGCCATCCCTTTTAGGACCTGAATCCGGTCTTTTACCCTTTTGACTGTAGATGCGATCGACGATGGCATCTTTAAGTCTGAGGTTACCGAACCTGGTGTCCTTTATATATTGGTTCTGGATAAAGGAGGTGACACAAAGATATCCCCGCTCATGAATATAGTCTTCCCAGGCTATCTGTGTGGTCGATCGGTATAGCTGATCTGGATGGGATGCCCGGAACCTTTTTATCAGCAATAATACCTTATTTGCCGTTCTCAAGTGCAGGTTCAGATACATACAATCGGTCAGATCACCCCTAATCTCAATACTGAAAGGGTTGACCGTCAGCGGCTGATACCCGTGCTCTTCTATTTCAGCGGCTAGGATCTGATTGATTCCTTTACCACAAGTAACGACAATGGTACGGTTGGTGGCCATTGATGGCAAAGGTGCGATTTGTTGCCAACAATATGGACTGGAAGTAGATATTTTTGCACGGAAGAAGGACCGTGATGGTCTGAAGCTCACCCAGAACAGGGGTGATAGGTAGGCAAAAAATCAGATAGCTAATAGATAAAAAAGAGGGAACTCTTACCAAAAGTTTTTTAAATCTTTAAAAGAAATCACTACTTTTATCCTTCGCACCACCGAAAAATGGTTGTTTTAGGTCCTTTTTGTTAAAAAACACACGCTATAATTATGAAATTGTTTCCGGTTTGTTTTGTACTTGTGATGCTTTCAACTTCTCTGTATGGTCAGTGGAATTGGGGGGATGATCCGGCTACTGCCAAGGAAAAGAATGCCATCTACAACGACATGATGAAGAACAAAAGCTATGATGCTGCAGTAGAACCATTGGAGTGGCTTCTTACCAACACTCCGGACCTCAATCCTGCCATTTACATCAATGGAGTTAAGATATACGACGCCCTGCAGAAGCAAGAAACGGATGCAGCCAAAAAGAAGGCTTACCAAGACCGTTGCCTGGAGTTGTATGACCAGAGGATTGAAAATTTTGGTGATGAGGCGGAAGTGCTGAATCGAAAAGCGTTTCAAGCTTATAAGTTTCTAAAGGATGACAAGGAAAGATATGGTGATCTGTATAACCTGTTCGAAAAGACATTCGAATTGAATGGAGATCAGGTTATGGTGAATAATCTGGTAGCCTATATGGATGTTATTCGGAGGTATCGCGCCGCAGGTGGGTCTCTCACCGATGATGAGGTACTGGAGAAATATGGGAAAACCATGGCGATTCTGGATAAGAATGTCGATAAATATGAGAAAGCCGGTAAATCGACAGAGTCACTTGAGAAGAATCGTGATTTTATCAATCGGATGTTGACCGGAATGGTGGAGATGGATTGCGCTTTTATCGAGGAAAAAATTGGACCAGCCTTTGAAGCAGACCCATCGCATTTGCCTATGGCTAAACGAATTATAGCGCTATCATTGACCTATGACTGTTCGAAAAGCCCTATTTTCCTGACCGCTGCCAAGACCATTCAGGAGCAAGAACCCACTTTTAGTATGGCCAAGATTATTGCTATTAAATACGATGCAGCAAAAGATTATGATCAGGCTAATAAGTATTACCAGGAGGCCCTGGAAATGGCCCAGAGTGGTCAGCAAAAAGCCGAAATTCACTACGGGTTAGCCAATCATTATCGGGCTCGTGGGTTAAAATCTAAATCCAGAAGCAGTGCCTTAGCTGCGGTAAAAGCAGACCCATCCAAAAAGGAGGCGTACAAAGTGATTGGTGACTTGTATATGACCAGCTACGATGATTGCAGACAGGGAATCAGTAAAGTTGATGACCGTGCAGTTTTCTTAGCCGCCTATGATATGTACGCAAAAGCCGGTGATCGACGGGGCATGAGCAACGCGGAGAAACAATTCCCCTCTATGGAGGAAATATTTGAGCTAAGCCTGAAAGAAGGGCAGGAGATAAAATTGGGTTGCTGGATCAATACCACGGTAACCCTGAAAAGAAGGCCGGCAGATACATAAAGATCTTAAACCTTAGATTTAAGATCTAAGGTTTGTTAGGAGTCGATCCCGGTAAAGGGCCTCCAAACTTCGTCAATAGTAGTGGTATCAGATTGCATGTTTCCGGATGTGTCTTCTCCTTGGCGTATGATATAACCAGTATGGTACCAGGTGTCGCCCTCAATTTTGCAATCAAAAGGTAGCACAGTTCCTATTTGACCTGATCCTGAAGGATAGACAAACTTTAGATTCTCAGTGTAGGTATTGCCATCATATATGTAAGTGCCTCCTCCTTCGGCTAGTACTTGATCTTGCTCACTTAAATAGTGCACCCATACAAAGTGAGTGGGGGTTATCAATTTCACGTAGCTTACAAATTCAGGATAATCACTTCGAATGGAGTCTCCGGCGCCTCGATATGATTCCAGTTGCCAGGTCCCAATTAATCCATCCTGACTGGCTGGAGCATTAGTACGCTCCCATATCTCCTCAATTTTTGAGGAATCCGTAACCACATTTTCACCAGTCTCAGGATCAAATTCAAAGAGTTTTGCATACCCTGTATGATGCCATTTGCCGTCTTCAAATTTGACGTCGAAAGGTATAGTTTGTCCTAATAATTGAGAGCCTGCTGGCAAGAAGAATTTGATATCTTCTCTATAGGTTGCCGATTCTGTATCGTATACGTAAGTACCACCTCCGGTACCCAAAAGGGTATCCTGATCGGTATTGTAATTAATCCAACAAAAGTGAGTAGGACTAATGTACTTCTCATTAATAACATTGGAGGGGATTGATTCCCACTCTCCGGTTTCTTGGTTTTTCACACTGATTCGGCGCCAACTACCTTCCAATGATTCGATGGTTACCGTTTCCTGCTCAGTGGAAGATTCAGGGCTACAGTAACACAAAAACAAAAGCGGGGTAATAGCCAATAATAGCTTAAGATAGGTCATGATGTTAGTTGTTTGGTGGTAAGGTCTGACTATAATTTACGTGAAAAAACGCGTAAATCAAATGTAGTCTAGAGGGCCCCAGTTATCTCACTGGCGTCAACTGAACCTCTACAACCTGGGTTAGAACTGGATGCGATACAAAAAGTCTGGGAAGAATCCGATCTGTTCTACCAGATTTACCTCATCGGTCACTTCATTGTATCGATAGGTAAATTCATTTTCTCGATTAGTAACATTCAGCAAATCCACGAAGAACTGATGAGATATTCTTCTTTTCTTGCTATTGATCCTTACTCCGAATTTGACGTCCCATCTGAAATAGGAAGATAATCGCTCACTGAAAGCCTGATCCTCTTGTAATACCTCTCGTCCGCCATTTTCACGAGTGGCCTCCAAATCAATAGGGGTGAAAGGTCTGCCACCTGCATAAGTGAGCTTGGTATCAAGGGTGAAGGCATTTCTGCTATCTTTACCAATCTTCCACTCCCTGCCTAATAGGATGTTTTGAACATAATTGTTATTGAACGCAGTATTGCGATCTATCTGATCGCTTCCTTGGTATTCGGAATCAAATAGAGAGGCTGTGACCAAACCGTAATAACCTCCACTGAAAAACTTTTCCAGGGTAACTTCTAGGCCCATATTTCGACCGGTCCCCTCATTTAGCAGCGATCCACGTTCATCGAAGACAAAGTCTGCTCCCTCGTTGATCACCGAGTAGCTGCTAGGGAATGGTTCAACTGGGATATCGAATAGATGTTGATAATAGGTTTCAACTTTAAGGCGCCAGTCTGAGCCAAAGCTTTGGTCATATCCAACGATAAAGTGATGACTCTTCATGAATTCCAACTCATCATTGGTACGAACGAATTCACCTGGAGCCACTTCTTCCTGGAAGAATAGTATAGGGGATGGAATACTTTGGGAATGTAATCCATAAGCAACACTGAACCTATGCTTGGGACCAGCCTGCCAACTCAAAGCGGTACGGGGCTCAATAAATGTATCACCAGTAAAGCCATGATATTGGGAGTGGATTCCAAAGGTCCAGCTAAGATCCTGCTGAATTTTGTATTCTGCTTGTGCAAACAATTGTGGTATGAAATAATCATCTTTGATGTCTCTCACTGGTATAAAGAAATCCGGAACTCCATCGCCATCTTCATCGGGAATATCGACGCGATTATCCCGGTCCTGAACATCAAAATTGATATGATACCACTCCACAACGGTTCCCGCACGCAGGTTCCACCTCGCGTCAAATTTGACATTGTACTCACTGGTTAGCGTATACCTATTCTCCCGGTTTTGAGCATTGGTAGCCCTGTATTTTGCTACTTGCTCTCCACTTTGATTTCGAATAAAGTTATCCTGCAGATACTGGTTATAGTTGGTGGAAGCAGCTAGACCAGTTCTCAAGTAGCCTTTGCTGCCAATCCTTACCGTATGATTCAAACCCATAATTCCCAGTTGGTTGTCTACGTAGGCGTCTTGATCTGGATTTGCGAACAGATCATTTTCATCTATTTCATCTCCAAGAAAATCAATATTACTAAGTCCTCCCAGCCCAAATAATTCAAACCTGCCAAGCTTGGTTTGACCCAGATTCAGCTTGAAAGAGAAATCTTGGTAGACAGGTACTGCATTAGTTCCCGGAGTAGCCAAACGAGCAATACCATAGCGATAAGAGGCTATGAATGAAGACCCGCTTGCCAGTCCCAACGGGCCCTCAGCCATTAATTCAAGGCCACTGAATGCACCAACCTGACCGGTAAATTCAAATTTGTCGGGATTCCCATTACGGAAACCAATATCAAAAACTGCAGCGTTCGCGTTGCCATATTCTGCGGGAAATGCTCCGGTAAGAAAGTCAGATGTTTTCAGCAGGTTAGAATTTAGTGCGCTGACAGGACCTCCAGTAGTGCCCAGGGTGGCATAATGATTGGTGGTTGCTACCGGTATCCCCTCGATGCGCCAAAGTAAAGC
>JANQPK010000126.1 GCA_028289505.1 Cyclobacteriaceae bacterium | reverse complement strand
GATAGCACCAATATTGGCGAAAAGGACATTATAGCTTTTCGTCAAAATCTCAGCAACTCAGAACAAGAGTGGGATAGCCAACTAGCCAGTCATCTGTTCAGGTCCTTAGTTTTTGAGCCCCTACATGGCTTGGGAAGAGTTGACCGGTTGATTGTGGTACCTGATGGAATCTTAGGACACATATCTTTCGACGCCATGATGGTATCTACAGCGGATGAACTAGTCTTTGCCGTTAATCAATACGCCATCGCTTATACTCCTTCCATTACTATGCTAGGACTTTCGAATGGTGATCAAAATAGTGCTACCACTTACCACGGGTTTGCACCGGTAAATTACCAAGACGGGCTAAGTTCATTGGTTGGCTCAGAAGGTGAGATTAATAGAGCAGCTGATCTTTATAATGGAAACTCTTACTTGTACCAGGAAGCCTCAGAGTCCAACCTGAAAAAAATTGAATCCTGTGGTGTGATCCATCTTGCAATGCACGCACTGATCGATGATCAAGACCCCATGAAAAGCCGTCTGATCTTTGCCCACTCTCAAGACAGTCTTGAAGATGGCAGCTTGTATGCTAATGAAATTTATAATTTAAAGTTAAACTCTAATTTAAGCATATTAAGTGCTTGTAATACAGGAATTGGTGTTATTGCCAAAGGTGAGGGAATTATGAACTTATCACGCGCTTTTCAATATGCAGGATCGCCCAATATCGTAATGAGTTTATGGCAAGCATCAGATGCCTCAACCTCAGATATTATTTATCAATTCCTGCTGAATATTAAACAGGGAATATCCAAAGATTTAGCGCTGCAACAGGCCAAACTAGCTTATTTGGAGCAGGCTGATCCTCTGCAATCACACCCAGCATACTGGGCTACTTTCGTTTTCATGGGTGATACTATTCCCTTGGAAAGCAAAAACTCCGTATGGAAATGGCTAACCCTTATTTCGCTTTTTGTTATCACTCTGGTATGGTTCACCAAGAAATCAAGGGCTTAAATTTACCAAAACCTTACAGGCACATGTTATCGGGTATATTGGCCTGAAACCACAGAAATGCATGCTGTAACTTTATTGTATGCGTAAACTGTGTTTACTTCTGATTACGGTATTTTGGTTTGGTGCCTGTGCTTTTGCACAAGTCCAGATCCTCAACCAGCCGGAGTCACCGAAGCTCAATATCGAAAGCCTGAAACCCCAACAAAAAGAGTCTAAAGACTCGCTTCACAAATTCTTGTGCAGAAGATGTGGTAGTGAAAATCATTATAAATGGGACTTCCCAGGCCATAATGAAAGCCTACAATTGATTCCTCATTGTGGATTTTGTGGAAAAAAATACTGGCCCAAGTTCAAGCCCACGGAAATGCTTAATCGAACCTATTGTAAAACTGATTGGCTACCTACCCGTTTGAGACCACAGCAAAGTTGGCTGTAGGTTGGTGGTATCTCTACCTATTGACCAGATGTTACCATTCTTACCCACCGCAATGCTGCTAAAGTTCAGCATATCCAATCCAGTATTATAGTCGCAGTAACTGGAGAATGAATCTCCATCCCATCTCCTTAGTCCGTTGGAGGTAGCTGCCCAGATGGTTCCGTTGGGATCCGCCACCAGGTCGTTTATGCGTATTTCCAACAAATTAATTTCTCGGTAATCCAAGCGTCTTACTTCAAAATCACTGGAAAACTGTAGCAAAAAAGGATTAGATTCAGTTGGACGTAGCCAGGCAATACCCTCCGCATCTATTGCCAAATCCCAGAAAAATTCCACTGGTATGTCTGCGTTATCTCTGTCAACCTGAACAAAGTTTTGAGCATCCTCCACAATGTAAAACCTACCCCCTTTCAATAAATAAACGTTATTGTTGGGACCTTGAAGTAGCTTTGATACCCACTGCTGTGAAGAAAATGGTACTCGCTCAAATCCACCCCCAGAATTCACGTATAGATCACCGTCATCATCGCTAAACCAAATTCTGTCGATTTCATCTACCAGCAGCCGGTCAATTTGTATCTCTTCTGCTAACAGATCAGACAGGTCATATTTGATTTCCAAAACATCGTTGATATAAGTTCCAATAATGCTTTGTTGATCAATTTTGCCAGCAATCCAGATTTGGTCATTGCGGTTGTTCATAGCGGTTACTCGCATATCTGGCAAAGGCGTATCAATGTTACCTTCTTGGTAACGATAATTAACCCCTTCACCGTACAACCAGTAGTTTCCCAACGGGTCAATCCAGGTATGTCTATATTCTCCATTCTCGATAAAACCTGCTCTATATGTAGCTACTGGATAAGGAGATGGCATTTCTGTATCTGACCAGCATGGTATAGTGGTTTGGTTAAAAAGTTCATCCACGTAGTAATCCCTGCGATGTGCCTTAATACCCGTGGGTGGCAGGAAAACTCCCGTAAACCTGTTAAGATCGCCATATTGCAGTAACCCAACAGTACGCATAATGCTGGCAAAGTCTCCCGACGCCAATTTATCGTCTCGATGTGGTCGATCCAATAAACAGTGTCCTAATTCATGGAATACAATTTCTTCCTTCCCCAAATATCCACTGAGCAACCAGAGTGCATTTAGTGTATCAATATTCACCAGATGTAAATTGGGAGACCGTAAGCAAATACCTACCACCGTTCTCTGATCACCTGCTAATGGAATGGTAAGATCGCGGTCGAATCCAAAGCTTAAGCTGCTGGTGTCCAGCGAAATACCCCGTTTTTCTGCTTCAAGCATGAACTGTTCCAGATAAGGCTCTATCAGCTTGGGTATTTGCCGCTCCACTGGAAGCGGAACTGGCTCCTCTTCACAAGCAAACAGGATGAGCGAACAAAGCAACGGTAAATAGTATCGCAAACTGTAATTGGGTTAGATCTATTGACTAAATTAATCAAACTAAGCATAAAATAGTTCGCAAAAAGTTGAACAGTTGAACAGGTTTAAAGAACTTAATAGCTGATGTCACTTAACTTATTTCATGCTGCTGTTGCAGACTGGTTCAGTAAGGAATTGGGTGAGCCCACTGCCGTACAAAAGCAAGCCTGGCCTGCAATCCAACAGAAACAACATATCTTGATATCTGCACCAACCGGATCGGGAAAAACTTTAGCTGCATTCTTATCCATTATAGATGAAATGGTGAAGCAGGCTGCAGTGGGTCAACTCGAAGATAACACTTCGGTAGTTTATGTAAGCCCTTTAAAAGCACTTAGTAACGATATTCACAAAAATCTGAAAGTTCCACTAGATGGTATAAGACAAAGATTTGAACAAGCGGAGACACCAATAGACATACGAGTTGGATTAAGAACAGGTGATACCACCAGTTCTCAGAGGACCTCCATGTATCGCAATCCTCCACACATACTGATAACCACTCCGGAATCGCTTTATTTACTGCTTACCAGTATGAATGGCCGAAAGTTACTTAAGCAGGTAAAAACGGTTATCATCGATGAAATCCATGCTATTTTGGAAAGTAAAAGGGGATCGCACCTGGCACTTTCAATAGAAAGACTGGCCAGATTGACCGAACACACCTTGACCAGGATCGGACTATCTGCCACTCAAAAGCCGATTGAGCAGGTGGCTGATTTTCTGACCGGTTCTAAAGAGTGTCAGATTATTGATAATGGACATCATCGCAAAATGGACCTGGCTATTGAGGTTACAGCTTCACCTTTGGAAGCGATCATGTCAAATGAGGTGTGGACAGAGGTATATGAAAGACTACGGGATCTGATCCAGGAACATGATACTACCTTGATCTTTGTAAACACCCGCCGACTGGCAGAACGTATGGCACACAGACTCACCGAATATGTGGGTTCCGACTCAATATCGGCCCATCACGGGAGTATGTCCAAAGAGCATCGATTAAGCGCCGAGCAAAAACTGAAATCCGGAGCATTAAAGGCCCTGGTAGCCACCGCCAGTATGGAATTGGGTATTGACATCGGAAATGTAGATCTGGTATGTCAAATGGGTTCTCCCAGGAGCATCGCCAATTTTCTACAACGAGTAGGACGATCCGGGCACAGCATTGCAGGAACGCCTAAAGG
>JANQPK010000110.1 GCA_028289505.1 Cyclobacteriaceae bacterium | reverse complement strand
TTATCAAAGGTACCAGAAAAACTTCAGGACTTGGCTGCAGTGACCACTGGTATCGATTCTAAGAACTAAAAATTTTCGTGTAGATGGATCAACATATTGCTGAAACCGCGGGATATCATAATGCACAGTGGCATGACCACGGTCACCATAAGGAGAGTTTTATTACAAAGTATATCTTTAGTCAGGATCATAAGGTTATTGCTAAACAGTTCCTGATTTCAGGTATCTTTTGGGCCTTCATTGGAGGGGTATTAAGTAGTATCTTCCGACTTCAACTGGGATATCCGGACATGAGTCTGGAGTGGCTAAGACCATTGCTTGGCGGTTGGATCACAGATTCTGGAAAATTGGATCCGGAGTTTTACCTGGCACTGGTTACCATGCATGGAACTATCATGGTATTCTTCGTTCTGACGGCTGGGTTGAGTGGTACTTTTAGTAATTTCCTGATCCCACTG
Organism: Cyclobacteriaceae bacterium; assembly: GCA_028289505.1. Taxonomy (GTDB): domain Bacteria; phylum Bacteroidota; class Bacteroidia; order Cytophagales; family Cyclobacteriaceae; genus SZUA-3. The sequence goes on along the minus strand of JANQPK010000110.1, from coordinate 6,962 downwards.
CAGATCGGTGCCAGAGATATGGCCTCGGGTTTCCTTAACATGCTTTCATACTGGTTCTTTTTCGCTTCCAGTGTGGTGATGCTGTCCTCATTCTTTTTGAAGACAGGACCTGCCTCGGGAGGTTGGGTAATTTACCCGCCACTAAGTGCATTGCCGCAAGCTATGCAAGGTAGTGGTGGTGGTATGACCCTATGGCTGGTGGCTATGGCGTTATTCATTGTGTCTTCGTTGTTGGGTAGTATTAATTACATCACTACTATCATCAATCTTCGAACTAAGGGCATGACTTTCGCGAGGTTACCACTTACCATTTGGGCTTTTTTCCTGACTGCGGTTATTGGAATTCTATCTTTTCCAGTACTGTTTTCAGCGGCCTTACTATTGATATTTGATAGAAGCTTCGGTACTAGCTTTTACTTGTCTGATATCTATATCGGAGGAGAAGCGCTACCCAATGAAGGCGGTAGTGCCATTTTATTTCAGCACTTATTCTGGTTCCTGGGGCACCCCGAGGTATATATTGTGATGCTACCTGGTCTTGGTATTACTTCTGAAATCATTTCCACTAATAGTAGGAAGCCAATCTTTGGATATCGCGCCATGATTGGTTCGTTGCTAGCCATTGCCATATTGAGTTTCATTGTATGGGCGCACCACATGTTTGTTACCGGAATGAATCCATTCCTGGGATCGATCTTTATGATTCTAACGTTGATTATTGCGGTACCCAGTGCGGTGAAGGTATTCAATTACTTGGCAACACTGTGGAGAGGAAACATCAGGTTTACACCAGCCATGCTATTTTCAATAGGTCTGGTGTCTTTCTTTATATCTGGAGGAATTACAGGTATTTTCCTGGGCAACGCGGCTCTGGATATACCCTTGCACGATACTTATTTTGTGGTGGCACATTTCCACTTGGTAATGGCCAGTGCCTCATTCTTTGGCATGTTAGCTGGTGTATACCACTGGTTCCCCAAAATGTTTGGAAGAATGATGGATGATAAGCTCGGATACATACATTTCTGGCTAACCTTCGTAGGGGTATACCTGGTTTTCTTCCCTATGCATTACATCGGTATTGCAGGATTTCCCCGTAGGTACTATAGTTGGACAAACTTTGATGTATTCAACTCCTTTACGGATTTAAATACCTTCGTTACCATTGCCGCCTTAGTGACCATGTTCGCACAGTTTATCTTCCTGTTCAATTTCTTTTACAGCATATTCAGAGGAAGAGTTGCCCCAGCGAATCCTTGGAGGTCCAATACATTGGAGTGGTCAACTCCCATAAATCCAGGGCATGGAAACTGGCCTGGTGCTATACCTGTAGTTTACAGATGGCCTTACGACTACAGCAAGCCCGGGGCTGAAGAGGACTTTATACCTCAGTACGTACCGTTTTCAGAGACAATGGAAAGCAATCTACCACATGAAAATGATCAGATTGCTCTGGAGAAAGAGGAGGAGGGTATTGTTATTGATGAAAGTAGCGAAACAACGCACTAGCCTGGAGACATTTAACAGGTTAGTATTTGGAACCATAGTAGTCGTGTATCTAGTGATATTGGCAGGAGGAATTGTAAGAAGCACCGGGTCAGGGATGGGTTGTCCAGATTGGCCTAAATGCTTTGGTACCTGGATTCCACCTACCACAGAAGCACAACTACCGGCAGACTATCGTGAAAGTTTTGCCGAAGTTAGGGTTCAAAAGAATCAACGGTTAGCAGGTTACTTGGAAACACTGGGCTTCAACGATTTGGCCAAAGAGATACAGTCAGAAAATATTGCTGCTCCGGAGGAGGCCTTCAATAAATTCAAAACCTGGACTGAATACATTAATCGGTTATTAGGAGCCTTTCTGGGCTTGTTAATATTAGCAATCACTGCCTTCTCCCTAAACTTAAGAAAGATAAAGCCCGCGGTGTTATATGGTAGCCTAAGCGCTCTGGTATTGGTATTGTTCCAGGGCTGGGTTGGGTCTGTAGTAGTGTCAACTAACCTATTACCAGGCCTGGTCACCTTTCACATGGCACTTGCAGCGCTGTTGATTGGTGTGCTAATTTATCTATTCCATATTAGCTCGACCGAAATTAGCCCTGGAGCAATAGAAAAATCAAAGCTGATTTCAAGCCTGTTGGTAGTTTCCATGCTGCTGTTCTTTATCCAGATAGCTGCAGGCTCTCAAGTGCGTGAGTCGATTGATTTAGTAGCCTTACAATTGGGTAGAGATCAATGGATTGCTAACCTGGGTAATAGCTTCTACTTTCATCGGTCGTTTTCACTAGTCCTTTTAGCCTTAGTAGGATTACTGGTGGTATTGTTGCGGAGAGTAAAGCAGTTAGATTTAAAGTATTGGTCCGATTGGTTTTTCATTTTGGTACTTGCAGAAGTTATTCTGGGGGTGATCATGTCCTATTTTGGGGTTCCTCCATGGGCTCAGCCCTTTCATTTGTTAATATCTATGCTAGTACTGGGGTTACAGTTTTATTTATACCTGAAAATTAAAAGATTGAGCGTGGTATGATTGGGCAGACGGTACATACTTGGGGAATACTTGGTTTTGTGGGTGAACGATTGCGATGTTATATCGAACTATTGAAGCCAAGGTTATCTTTTCTGGTGGCTTTTAGTTCTGTATTTGGTTTCGTTCTGGGTAGTACAGGTGCCATGAGTTGGACTTCATTAATCATGCTCGGCCTGGGTGGGTTCCTGGTATCAGGTGCTTCTGTCACCATAAATCAAATCCTGGAAAAAGACTTGGATGCCCTAATGTCCAGGACTAAAAACCGACCATTGCCGACCCACCGTATTACCAAATTGGAGGCAATATGGGTAGTGGTAGTGACACTGGCCGTTGGTCTAGGTTTATTGCTTCAATTTACAAATACCCTGACGGTGATACTTTCACTGGTTTCGGTAGTGTTGTACAGTTTTGTGTATACACCACTTAAGAGGGTTGGTCCTATCGCAGTATTTGTAGGTGCCATACCGGGTGCATTACCTCCTTTACTAGGTTGGATAGCAGCTACTGGCGCCATCAGTTATCAAGCGCTGGTACTTTTTGGTATCCAGTTTATATGGCAATTCCCACACTTTTGGGCGATTGCCTGGGTATCATTTGACGACTACCAAAAGGCTGGTTTTAAACTATTACCATCAGCTGGCAAACAGGACTTTACTACTGCCATCCAAATCATGATTTATACATTGTTTCTCCTGCCCATGGGATTACTCCCAGCTAAACTGGGTATTACTGGTATCAATTCAGCTTTGGTGGTCACCGTGTGCGGGGTGCTGTTTTTGGGGCAAACATTTCTATTAATGCGAGATTGTTTGACCCAAGGTGCAAAAGCCAAAAAATCAGCCTTGAAAATAATGTTTGGGTCGTTTGTTTATCTGCCGGTAGTGCAGATTGCGTTCATACTAGATAAGATGTAGAGATGGGAACGAATATAAGATTAGTAGAAAATCCTCAAAGACCGCTATCGGTTCATCCTCACAAATTTGCCTTGTGGCTCTTCATTGTGAGTATAGTAATGATCTTTGCCTCCTTGACCAGTGCTTTTATTGTGAAGCAAGGGGAAGGTAGCTGGCTGGATTATAATTTGCCCTCTATGTTCTGGTTTACCAGTGCTACTGTGATTATCAGTAGCGTAATGATACAATGGGGGTATTTTGCAGCTAAAGAGAATCAATTCAACAAGCTTAACCTTTTACTGGCTACCACACTGCTTTTAGGGTTGGTGTTTTTGGTTGGTCAGTGGTACTCGTGGGTGCAGTTGGTAGCAATGGATGTCTATTTTGTAGGGAACCCTGCTGGGTCCTTCATATACGTGCTTACGGGATTGCATGCCTTCCATTTGGTTTCTGGGCTAGTGTTCCTGGTAGTGGTTTTGGTTGGTGCATTGAAACATAGAGTACATTCCAGAAATCTGGTTAGGATGGAAATGTGTGTGACCTACTGGCATTTCTTAGGAGCCTTATGGTTATACTTATTTGTATTTTTAATATTTTACCATTAATTATTTCTTATGGCGGTTACTGAAACGGTAATTACAACTCCGAAAAGAAGCATCTGGGGGGGTGGGTTTGCCCCCTTGAAGGCATCATATGGAAAACTAATGATGTGGTTTTTCCTGTTATCAGATGCATTTACCTTTTCGGCATTACTAATAACCTACGGCTTAATACGATATAGCTATCCAGCTTACGAGGGAAGTCCAGTAGATTTTGTTTTTGCACCGGACAAATGGTGGCCGATTCCTGAGAAAGTTTTTGAGGCGGTACCCTTTTTGCATGGTATTTCAGCTCCTTTAGTATTTGTGGGAATCATGACCTTTATTCTCATCATGAGTAGCGTCACCATGGTACTGGCAGTTGAAGCAGGTCATCGGATGGATCGGCTGGCAGTAGAAAAGTGGATGCTCTGGACTATATTGGGAGGGATTGCTTTTTTGAGCTGTCAAGCCTGGGAATGGTCACACTTCATTCATGGAACCTTGGAGGGGCCTATGGTAGCAGAAGGAACCGAATTCTTTGGCGCTAACCTCAAGCAGAATCAATACGGTCCACCTCCTTTTGCGGATTTGTTTTTCTTTATAACAGGTTTCCACGGGACCCACGTACTGAGTGGAGTAATTTTAAATATAGTGATATTCTTTAATGTAGTGGTGGGCTTATACGATCGCAGAGGACATTATGAAATGGTGGAGAAGGTTGGCTTGTATTGGCACTTTGTTGACCTGGTATGGGTGTTCGTGTTTACATTTTTCTATTTGATTTAAGGATTTTAATTCTCAATATATGGCTTCAGAAGAAACTAATCACATACAGGTAGCCCCACCGGATAAGGCAAAGATCAGGAAGATTTGGATGACAGCTTTATTCTTGGGGGTGGTTACCGCCATCGAATTTCTCTTTGCCTTTGTGATGGAGGCCTCCGTATTACGTACATCAATTTTCGTAGGTCTTACCTTAGTCAAAGCTTTCTATATCGTTAGTGAGTTCATGCACCTGAAGTATGAGGTAAAAGTTTTGATCTGGTCAATAATGATCCCTACTCTCTTCATAGTTTGGTTGTTACTGGCTCTATTGATAGAGGGAGAATCCATATTCATGGTAAGGTTCTAGGTGGCCTCCAACAAGGTTAAAGTACCGCTGCTCATTTTTATTTTGGGCATGCCTGTGCTGATCTATCTCTTCCTCCAGGGTTTTGGTGAGAACAAATATGAGATACCAATTGTCTATCCTGATGGTATTCCAGAATTGGATCCAAACTGTCCTGGCGCATCGGTACCACACAAAATTGACAGGGTTATCAATCAGGAACCATGTTCTACCTGGAACTGCTCATCAATTGGACAAAAATTAGTGCTGTTCAGTTTTGCTGGCTCCGATTGTCAGGACAACCTAGCTGAGATTGCCAGAGTCTGTAACTTATTCAAGGATGAATCAAGATTTAGTACCATAACTTTAGCTTTAGATTCAGCTAAAAGCCAGAGGGTCTTAAATAGGTATTTTGAACAGTATCCGATAGCGCAAGATGCCTGGATTTGGTGGTCTTTTCATCAATTTACCACGCCAGTTTTAAACTGTGGTTTAAATTTAAAACAGGATTGTTCCATTGCCAAACAAGTAGTTTTGGTTGATAGCGATTACCAGATCAGAGGCTACTATCAAATAGAGGATGCAGAGGAGTTCGATCGTATGGTTACAGAAATAAACATATTACTTAAAGAGAATTCGTAAGGTCTAGTGGACAAGAAATATCAAGTTTGGATCATTATAATTTCTGTTGCTATTCCAGTGGTAGTAGGCTATCTCATCTATCGGCCGGTAACTGATGCATCAGAAGGCTCATGGGTGCTGATACTGCCCCACGTTAATGCGGTGATCAATACCATAACCAGTCTGTTACTATTAGCTGGACTCTATTTCATCAGGAGGCAAATGGTGGATTATCACAAAGCCAGTATGCTTGCTGCTTTTGCACTGGGGTGCTTGTTCTTAGTGGGCTATATCATATACCACAGCAGTGTACCTTCTACCAGTTTCGGGGGAGAGGGTGTTATACGACCTATTTACTATACGTTGCTAATATCACATATTCTACTAGCTATAGTGGTGGTGCCTTTTGTTTTATTAGCGCTGTATCATGCTTTAAGAAGTAATATTGACCGACATAAACGTGTGGTTAAAATTGCTTACCCAGTCTGGCTCTATGTTTCAATTTCCGGTGTATTGGTTTACCTGCTTATAAGTCCATATTATTAATTCAGTGAGGCTTGAAATATTACGGAATGAGGGCAGATTTTAGTAAATTAGGGCTATATAAAAATTCTATGAAGACTTTAATTAGGAGATTAGCTTACACCTTGTTGCTCTGGCTGGTTACCACTTCGGTTTCTCTGGCTCAATGTGCTATGTGTAGGGCTGCTGTGGAGAATAATATCAGTGAAGGTAGTCAAGGATTATCTGCGGGTCTGAATACCGGAATTTTATACCTGTTTGTCACTCCCTATTTGATGGTGGCGCTACTTGGATTTATTTGGTACAGGAAATCGCAGCGCAAAGATGCCCAAGCCGTCGAGATTAACGGCCATTCTTGAGGCGAGATGCCCGAAATGTCGTAAAGGGAATATGTTTATATTTCCTCTGGTCCGTTTTACAAAGTTCAGTCGTATGCACAGTCATTGTCCTGTCTGTGGACTAAGATTTGAGGTAGAACCCGGATTTTACTTTGGGGCTATGTATATCAGTTATGCTATGTCTGTTGCAATCTTCCTAATAGTCGGCTTCCTTATCTATCATCTTTTTGATAACCCAGATTTCTCCTACTACATGGTCGGTATTCCATTAATGGTACTGATTTTGCTTCCTGTAATGTACAGATACTCTAGAGTATTATTCCTTCATCTCTTCGGCGGCATAAAATATGATTCCGAAGATGGAACCAAAAT
>JANQPK010000101.1 GCA_028289505.1 Cyclobacteriaceae bacterium | reverse complement strand
GTTACAGTGACCAGTTAAAGCAGTTGGCGCAGGAATCCCAGGGGTATTTCCAACAGGCCCAATCCATGGTGGAGGGTGGGTTAACCGAAGACAGTCCCTTGATGAAATCCCTGGAGTCGAAAATTGGCCACTACCCGGAATTTCAGGAGTTGCAAAAGCAAACTGAAGCACTGCAAAAGCTTAAAAGCAAGCCCACGGATTATCAGAAGGAATATGAGCAATATCAGGACCCCAAATACCTACAGCAGCAAGCGCTGGAGCAGGCTAAAAAACTGGGAACCAACCGCTTTAAGCAGCACCAGGATAAGCTACAAACAGCCCAAAAAAAACTGGCCGACTACAAGAAAAAATATTCCTCCATCCAATCCACCAAAGATATGTCCACTGCGGTCAAACGCAACAGCTTAGAAGGCAAGACGCTATCAGAGCGACTGGTTTTAGGAGGGACCCTGCAGGTAGATAAGGAACCTACCTCATTGGATGTTTCACCATTGTTGGGATATAAGTTAAATAGAAAATATACTGTTGGGCTAGGGGCGACCTACCGGGCGGTACTGAACTTTAATGAATTTAACGCGGAAGAGCAGGTTTATGGGTTCCGGGCTTTTTTCCAACGGGAAGCGGTCAAGGGATTTTTCGTGCATGGGGAGTTTGAGCGTATGAATGTAGCCCCGGACTCCGCTGCCACCAACGCTGAAACCACCAGGCGATGGAAATCCGGAGTGTTGGCTGGCATCGGGAAGGAATACAATTTTATAAAGAACGTCAACGGACAGGTGATGGTGCTTTACAACTTTATGCACCAGGAGGGCATTACCCCATATAATAAGCGATGGGTCTTTCGGTTTGGGTTTAGCCTTAACAAATTGACAGTTAACAATTAACAGTTAACAATTGGAGTTGCGAGTTATGAGATTATTTTCGGCGGTTATTTTTTGGCTATTAGTTTTACCAATTTATTCACAAGCCGATACCTTGATGGTAGGACTGGAAGGGGGGACCATTATTCGGGCCTCGGAAGAAGTGCGTTACCGTATTCCTGCTGTAGGCAAACCTTATATTCAGGTGGACGGGGAACAAAAATTTCCTACTGATCAAGTAGTATACTTTCAGAATGAAGGGGGGTACTTCATAAAGTTAAAACATGCGGGTCAGGGACGGGATCGCTTTTTACGTAGAGAGTTGGAGGGGAAGCGAATAAGTGTATACTCCAAGGAGCGCAACAGCCCAGGTTATTACGTAGGTGGAATTTATTATGCAGACCCCACCAGGCAAACCTGGAATTACTACCAAAAAGACGGGAGCGAAGTAAAGTCACTGAATTTTGCCAATCTCAAATTAGACCTGGCCGATAATCCCGGTAGTATGCAGAAACTGGAAGAAGTCAAAAAAATTCGTTTCTGGCATGGGATGGCAATTTTGGTGGGGGCAGGATTGTTGATCGCTGAATTTTCGCAAGCCCCGGATCCTGGCGATGATTTTCCCATTTTGGGAACCGCTGGATTTGCTGTGATAGCAGCTACGCTGTTTTCCAGCGGCGGCAAAAAAAGAAGAATGTGGGAAGCGGTGCAGGTTTATAATAAATAATTCAATACTTGTTCATCTTGTAAGCCTTATTCCTATAATAGCCTACCACCATAAAACATATAAGGGGTAAAATAAAGGAGAAGTTTACCTCAGGTACACCCAGAATTTGGACGTCGGCGTAACCGGTACCTCCAATATCCAGCATAGCACCTTGCATTACCGACATACACAAGGAGATGCCCACTAGCGAATAAAGCTTGATAAATCCCTGAAATGAAATTGTCTCCCAGGGAAAATAGGGAGGCTCCGTTGGCAAAGTACATCAGCAGGTGACCTGAATCAATGTATTTAAGCACGTGGGTTCCCACCTATTTAAATACTAATATCGGATCGTTTTCATGCTGCATATTTAGTTTTGAGGTTATTCCTTAGTTAATAGTGCTCGGTCTAGATGCACATAGCCTCCATCCACAAATATAAACTGCCCAGTGGTATGTGAGGATCTCTCGGATATGGTGAACAGGCATAGATCTGCTATTTCCTGAGGAGTGGTCATGCGATTTCCCAGTGGGATTTTTTCTCTAATGGACTTTAGTTTTTGTTCCCCGTTTTCCAGGGTGTCGATCCAATCCTGATAAGAAGGGGTATAGCATTCAGCTATAAGGATAGCGTTAACCCGTATACCGTGTTTGACCAGATCCACCGCCCATTCTCTGGTGAGCGCCAAAACCCCGCCTTTGGCTGCGGCATAAGCTGAAGTGCCTCCCTGACCGGTCAGCGCTACCTTAGAGCCAATATTGAGTACATTTCCTTTTGATTTGATCAACCAGGGAAGCGCATGCTTTACCACCAGGAAATAACTCACCAGATTTAGCTTCAGCGAATCCATAAAGTCCTGATAGTTGGCCGATAGACCTACTCCGTCATTTACACCCACATTGTTAATCACCACATCAATGCGCTGATACTTTTCGACTATGGCCTTCAATGAGGACTCTATTTGGGAGGGATCGGTCACATCAGCTTTGAAGAAGAAGGCATCAATCCCCTTAGATTGTAAATCTTCCACATAATCATTACCGCGGTCGCTGCAATCGATCACCGCCGGAATGGCCCCTGCTTCAGCCAAATTCTGTAGTATGGTTTCACCGATGCTTCCCGGCTTGCCTGCGCCGCCTGAAAGAACTACCACTTTGTTTTCTAGATTAAGCTCCACAATCAATAATTCATAGTTGGTAAAAATTAACAGCATTGCCACCCCAAAGCTGGTCCTGTGTTTCCGGGTGAAGACCCTTAACAAAGGTATGGAATACCTCGGCTACCTGGGCATAACTTGCTGCTAGTAAACATACTGGCCAGTCGGAACCATACATGATTCGGTCGGTGCCAAAACAGCTAAATACATGCTCCAGGTACTTCTCTAAATTTGAATAGTTCCAGCGCTGCCAATCAGCCTCCGTCACCATGCCTGAGACTTTGCAGTACACATTGGGATATTGGGCCAACTCCTGAATCAATTCAGCCCAGCTTTCAAACTCAGCATCTTTAATGTTGGGTTTTGCCAGATGATCTACTACAAATTTTTGTTGAGGGAATTGGTTGACAAACATCAGGGTGGCCGGTAATTGCCTGGGATAAATCAGGATATCGTAGGTGTAGTGATACTTTGATAATTGGGCAATCCCGTTCATGAAGGCGTCTCTTAATAGAAACGAATCGTCAGGCTCTGACTGTACGATATGCCGGAATCCCTTCAGTTTTGGGAACCGGGTGAAATGCTCCAGCCGGCGGTCGATTTTCGGTGATTGAAAATCGATCCAACCAACCACACCTTTAATGAAGTCATGCCGATCTGCGAGCTGCAGTAAAAATTCTGTTTCAGACTCGGATTGGTCCACCTGTACCGCTACCGAACCTTCTATATTGTGGGCGGCCAACAACTGCGATAGTTGCTCAGGTGTAAAGTCCCTCCGCAGCAATGACATGCGGTCATCAATCCACTGATGGGTCTGGGCGTGATAGTGCCAAAAATGCTGATGGCTGTCGATTTTAAGCATGGGTAACTAAGGTACGAAATTCGTGGGATTGACCCAGATTATCATACCTTTACCCACATGAACAGTGTTGGTGATTATTTTGTCAGTTGTGATTGGGGTACCACTAATTTTAGATTGCGATTGGTGGAGCGTCAAAGCCTGAAAGTAATTGCCGAACAAAGTACGGGGTCAGGAATCAGGCAGATGCACAAGCAATTTCTGGCACAAAAGCATCCAGATCGGATATCTTTTTACACCAATTACCTAAAGACACAATTAGAGGCATTCCCCCATAAAAGCTGTCAGGTGGTAATATCAGGTATGGCTTCTTCCAACCTGGGCTTGAAGGAGCTACCCTACGCTGAAATGCCCTTTGATCAAAACGGAGAGGGACTAGGATTCCGATCGATTTCAGTGGATAATGAATTGGATCTGCTGCTGATATCAGGGGTGAGAAGTGAAAATGGCATGATGAGGGGTGAAGAAACCCAGGCCATTGGACTAGAGGAATACCTCAAGCCAGTGGATCAGGGTATGCTCATCCTACCTGGAACACATAGTAAGCACCTCACTTTTAAGCACGGTAAATTTATTGGATTGAATAATTTCATGACCGGAGAAATATTTGAGGTGATGTCAGAACAAAGCATACTCACCAATTCGGTGGTGAAAGGTCAATGGGAACTCAATAGCGAAAAGGCCTTTATTTGGGGTCTTAAGTTGGGAATAGAAGGTCGAGTTACTGCAAATTTATTTACCATTAGAGCCAAACATGTGCTTCAGGATACCTCAAAACAAGACAATTACTACATGCTAAGTGGGATGCTTATCGGAGATGAACTCAGTTATTTACAGGGACACCGGGAGGCCATCGTTTTAGCCGCACCAGATTCGGTTTTTAAACTCTACCAAACGGCATTACTGCAATTATTACCACCTGAACAATTGATACTAATCAGTGAAAATCAACTATCCCAGGCTTTGGTATTAGGTCAAAGAAAAATTCTACAGCTTTATGAAAGATAATACCACTTTTTGGTCTCTATTCCATCAAGCACCGGTGGTAGGTATCCTAAGGGGTGTACCTATGGATTTGGTGATGAAAATTGCCCCGGTCTACCTGGACGCTGGATTTTACACCCTGGAGGTTACCATGAATACCCCCAATGCGGTGGAAATGATTTCGAAACTCCAAAAAGAATTCCCGGGACTGAATATCGGAGCCGGTACAGTTTGTAGCTTGTCCGACCTGGAGCAAGCTTTGAACGCCGGAGCTCAATTTGTGGTGACCCCGGTGGTCAATGAGCAGGTGATTAAAAGTGCAGTAAACCAGCAGGTGCCAATTTTCCCCGGCGGTTTTACCCCAACAGAAATATATCATGCCTGGGAACTGGGCGCGTCAGCGGTTAAAGTGTTTCCTGCCACCCCACTGGGGGTTCCCTATATAAAGGACCTACTCGGACCTTTGGATAAGATTAAACTACTGCCAACTGGCGGGGTTTCAGGGTCAAATATCAGAGCCTTTTTCGAAGCAGGGGCGGTAGGGGTTGGAATGGGCAGCGCCTTGATTCCCAAAGAGATGCTCCAGCAAAATGATTTCAAAGCCTTGGAAAAGCATTTAAAGGCCATAAAAACGGAAATTTCAGATTTTCTAAAATGATG
>JANQPK010000090.1 GCA_028289505.1 Cyclobacteriaceae bacterium | reverse complement strand
TATCAGCCACCACCATAGGCGATTTTACCCCCTCTTCTTCCAAACTTTCTACCAGAAATAGTATCAAACGTGAGTTTGCATTCGATGGTACTGACCCTTACTGGGCAGCATTTTACAGGGCCTTTTCACAGGGGTGGCAATGAAAAGACTAGCAGGCGTTTACTTGGTCATTGACCCAAAACGAAATTGGGATACCCTGCTCCAACAATTGTATTGGGCTCTAACTGGTGGGATAAACGTAGTCCAGGTTTGGAATCATTGGGATGAAGGCACCCTAGCAGAAAGCAAGGCACATTTCCTGAGCGACCTTAAAGCATTATGTGCCAGATTCAAAGTAGCAGTAATCATGCATGAGGATTGGGAACTGGCCATTCAAGCCGAGTTGGACGGTGTCCATTTTGATGCAATCCCTGATAATTTTGGTGAAGTCCAGATAGCCCTACAAGAAAAAATTATCGGTTTGACCGTGGGAAACGACCTCAGTCAAATTAGATGGGCCGACCAACAAAAAATAAGTTACATCAGTTTTTGTGCGGTTTTCCCTACATCCTCAGTAGAGCATTGTGAGATTGTAAATCCTGAGAACATTATAGCTGCAAAAGCCATCACTGATTTGAGTTTATTTTTATCAGGTGGCATAAAGCCCGAAAATGTTTCACGATTGCGTGATTTGGATTTTGATGGGGTTGCGGTTATTTCAGGCATATTGGATGCTCAGAATCCAACCGATGCTGTAAAGTCATACATATCTGAGTTAAACAGATTAAAGGAATAACACTATGCGAAAACAACTCTTGGAAAAGCTTTGCTGCCCATTTGACAAAGGCGAATTGGAAGTTACGATTTTTACCGAGGACGATAATGATAGGATATACGAGGGGTTGCTAACCTGTAAAATATGCAATCGCTACTATCCGATCATTTATGGCATACCGATCATGTCACCTGATGAATATCGCGAATTAAAACTGGAAGCCCCTATATTGGAACGCTGGGGATTAAGCATAGATCAAAAGCAGAATCTTTTTGTTCTGGATGACCAAAGCCGTAAAAAATTGATTAGTTAGCCTACAAAGCATTTGGCCAATGGCAATTGCTTACTACTGCAAATATTTTTGCCACCATTTCTGGAATACCAATAAAGCCCAAATCCTCGCCGGACTATCTCCTGGATCTCTACTGTGTAGTTTACGCTTTAGACGATCCACAGCTGCTACCTCAAACAATCCTTGATCTGCAATTTGAGAGTCACTCAGTAATTCGTTCTTTATAACACCATCTAGTTCCTTGCGCATCCAATCTAATAAAGGAACTTCGAATCCCTGTTTGGGCTTTTGATATAATGCATTTGGTAGAACTTCCTGGTAGGCATCCCTTAATAACCTTTTCCGTATTCCGGCGGCAATTTTAGACTGATCAGGAAGGCCATTGACAAAATTTACCAGCTCATGATCCAGGAATGGCACCCTTACTTCCAATCCATGCGCCATGCTCATCCAGTCCACCTTGGTTAGCATATCATTGGGAAGCACCAGTTGTTGGTCAGTATAAAGAACATCATTGAGGTCAGGATCTGACCCCAAAAGTCTCAGATATTGTTGCCTTCTTTCCTCCACCACCGATTGATTCAACCTATCCAATGATTGGTTGCTAAGTAGCTCCAAGGCCTGTGGTCCAGATGCAATTCCTGCCCAGTACCAGTAGCGCTGCTGGGGGGACAAATTAAGTCCTTGGGCCATTCGATGCAGCTGTCTAAACTTATTAGTCAATGACCCGTTTCGGGATTTTGGCAAAAATCTGGTAAAAGGGGTTAAGCTTTTGATCAACTTATTGGAAAAATTGTGAGAAAATGATCTTAGCAATGCCGAGTGTTTGTTGTATCCTCCGAATAGTTCATCAGCACCATCACCAGACAAGGCCACCGTTATGGATTGTCTGGTGAGTTTGCTGAGAATATAAGAAGGAAGTGCTGAGCTGTCTGCGAAAGGTTCATCCAGGTGATCCCAGAGATCAAACAAGTGCTGATACAGATCTTGAGTGCCCAATCTGAATACGGTATGCTTGGTACCAAACTTCTGAGAAACCAACTCAGCATAATCAGTCTCATCGAAATAGGGTTGATCAGGAAATCCAACTGAAAAGGTATGCAAATCTTCCAAGTGTTGGCTGGCGGTTGCGGTGATGATAGAACTATCCAAGCCACCACTAAGAAAGGTGCCAAGAGGAACATCCGACACCAAACGCTTTAACACAGCCTGCTCAACCAGCCTCTGCAGGGTTTGCTTTTGATCCGAGTATGATACTGGGGTGCTGATTAGATGATTCGGTTTCGAAATCTGGTAATAAGAACGTGGACTAAATTCGGGTTTGCTTACCTTTAAAAACTGTCCTGGTAATAGTTTTTGTACACCCTGGAACATAGTACGAGGTGCAGGAACATAGCTCAACTCCAAGTATAGGTTTAAGGATTCGTAATCAAGGTTCCGCGGTATATTGTATGCGACCAGTGACCGCATTTCCGATGCAAAAATGAACTTGTCTTGATCACCATAGTACAATAATGGATTAATGCCAAATCGATCACGGGCCAGTAAAAGCTCTTGTTTATGTGAATCAAAAATAGCCAGGGCAAAACAACCATTCAACTCTTGCAGAAAGTCCTCACCTAGATGGATATACAAATAAAGCAGTACTTCGGTATCGCTATCTGACTTAAAGTTGACACCTTGGTTTAACAGCGTTTGTCGATGCTCCCTGTAATTATAAATCTCTCCGTTATATACAATATGATAACGTCCACTGGCATCAGACATGGGCTGATGGGCATTGGCTGAAGGGTCGATCACTGACAATCTGCGGTGACCCAACCCGGTTCGTTCAGATAAAAAGTTGTGTTGGAAATCAGGGCCACGGTGTTTCAATAATTCGGTGGCTTTGGCCAGGTGGATCATGTGCATCCTTCCCACTTCATTAAATGCCATGATCCCGGTTATACCACACATAGTTATAGACTAAGGTGCCCCTAAAATACTATTAATGCCTTTAAATTGTACAAATGGTATTATATTTGAAATGACCGCAATTTTTTTTCGTTAAAGCAAGAAAGCAGGGCCTTGACCAGATTTTTATTCTTGATAATTGCAGTGGTGGGAATCAGCTGTGTTTCCTCGAAAAATCGCAATACCGTTGACAACAAAGTAGAAACTGCTATTTCTACTGCTCGGTCCTATACCGGTACCCCCTACCGCTATGGTGGCACCAGCAAGAGGGGTATGGACTGTAGTGGGCTGCTGTGTGTGTCTTATC
>JANQPK010000049.1 GCA_028289505.1 Cyclobacteriaceae bacterium | reverse complement strand
TGATGGCGTGGTGACCAGTGGTCATAGCTCAGTTGATGAATCCATGATCACCGGTGAGCCTGTGGCTGTGGAAAAGACCTCTGGAGCACCTGTAACCGGAGGCACCATCAATAATACCGGTACCTTCACTATGAGGGCTTTGAAGGTTGGAAATGAAACCTTGCTTGCCAAGATTATTTCACTAGTAGATGAAGCCAGTCGTACCAAAGCACCCATACAAAATTTGGCCGATAGAGTATCTGCTTACTTCGTGCCTGTAGTGGTAGCCATAGCCCTGTTGTCATTTGTATTCTGGACTTTATGGGGTCCTGAACCAAAGTTGATCTATGCCTTTACTAGCGCTGTTTCCGTACTTATAATAGCATGTCCGTGTGCGCTTGGATTAGCTACCCCCATGTCAATACTGGTGGGAACTGGGAAAGCTGCAAAAAACGGTATACTGATTAAGGAGGCTAAGGTGATAGAAGAGATGCGTAAGGTAGATACTTTACTGGTGGATAAAACGGGGACACTAACCACCGGAGATATTTGCTTGCAGGAAATTAGAAGTTTGACCGAGGAGGTAAGCGAAAGCGCCATGCTCGGATTGGTCGCATCCGTGGAACTCAATAGCGAGCATCCTTTGGCGCAACCCATTATTAGTGCCGCAAACGCCAGGAAAATAGAAATAAGGCCAGTGCAAAATTTTGTTTCTCAAACTGGTTTGGGTGTAACGGCGATGGTGGATGGCAGTGCAGTAGCTGTGGGAAACAAACGGTATATGGAGCGCCATCATTGTGAAATCGATCCAGTGGTGGAAGCTGAAGTTGTACAAAAACAAAAGCTAGGGCAAACTGTGTTGTTTGTAATGATAGACCAACGGTTAGCGGGATATCTTACTGTAAGCGATGTTATTAAAAAAGAATCAGCAACCGAGATTAAAGCATTACAGGGGCAAGATATAAAGGTGATCATGCTCACCGGTGATAATCAATATGCTGCTAAAGCGGTAGCCGATAATTTGGGGTTGGATGGATACATGGCAGAGATGCTGCCGGAGGATAAATATCATAAAGTGCTGGAATTACAGAAGCAAGGAAAAAAAGTAGCCATGGCAGGTGATGGCATTAATGATGCTCCAGCCTTGGCACAAGCCGATGTGGGAATTGCTATGGGTACCGGAACGGATGTGGCGATTGAAAGCGCAGGGTTAACTTTGGTAAATGGAACCTTGAGCGGCATCACCAGAGCCAGAAAGATCAGCGGTCAGGTGATGAAGAACATCAGACAGAATTTATTTTTTGCATTTTTCTACAATGCATTGGGCGTACCCATCGCCGCGGGTATTCTATTTCCTTTTTTTGGGTTATTGTTAAGCCCAATGTTGGCAGCTTTGGCCATGAGTTTTAGCTCGGTCTCCGTAATAGCTAATAGTTTACGCTTGAGGTAAGGTGAAAATGGAAGAGGAACTTTTAGCTTGGCACTTATGTTTACATCCGGTTATAACATAAATGGAATTATATAATCAATACTCTGCGCGGTTGAGTTCTACCAAATCTATCTAAGGCATAGATATCCCTTTATGAAAACTCTGCAAATGATGAAATATACACTTGACTTCAATTATCTGACTGGTATTTTATTCACTTGGTTATTTATCGCTGGTTTGGTGATCTCCTGTGATAGCAATGATGATGATCCGGATGTAGTACGAAGTACACCCGCCCCTGAATTCGATCAGTTCGACATGTTGAGCAATTATGTCGATAATCTGATAGTTCCGGCCTATTCAGACCTGCAAATCCAAGCAGATTTGATGAAAACAGCGGTATCTACTTTTGAGGCCCAGCCTAACCTGGTAAATCTGGAGTTGATGCAAAGCAATCTAGAATCCCTGAGAGTAACCTGGCAATATGCCAACTTCTATCAGTTTGGTCCAGCAGAGACCAATAACCTGAGAGCTATAATCAACACCTATCCCACCAATGCCGACAAGATTGATATGAATATTGAAAGTGGTAGCTATAGCTTGGGATCTCCAGACAATATCTCGGCAGGTGGATTGCCGGCGTTTGACTACCTTATAAATGGGCTGGGGGATACGCCGCAACAGATTGTGGAAGCTTTTACCACTGATCCAAGTGCATCAGCGAGAATTACTTATCTGGTCGACAATGCAGCTTTGGTGGAGAACACAATATCTGATGTCTTAAATGCCTGGACTCCAGCAGGAGGCGATTACCGTGGAACATTCTTAAGTCCTCTTAATGCTGGTACCGGCATTGGTAGTTCGATAGACTTATTGGTTAATGCTATGATCCTTCACTTTGAACAATTTATGAGCGAGGGGAAAATCGGAATTCCAGCTGGGGTACTTAGCGGCGGCGTCCCCCGGCCTACCGCTACTGAGGCTTTTTACGGAGGATATTCACTTGGACTTGCTATAACCAATATAGAGGCCTTTAAAAATTTATTTAATGGAGGCACTGGGACTGGTTTGGATGATTTACTAATATCTGCGCAGGCTATTGTGTTATATGATGAAATTGAGACTGAACTGGAGGAGGCAATTAGTGATGCTTCAAAACTTACGGATCCTCTTTCCCAGAATATTGAAGACGATAACGATAGAGTAGTACAAGTTTATAATAGCTTGCAGGAAGCTCTGGTTTTAATTAAGGTAGAGATGGCTTCAACTCTGGAAATTGTCATTACTGAATAGATGAATAGTGTAACTAATTATAAGTCCGATCTGATGGCCGGTTTTTTTATCTTACCTTGGGGATAGACCTGTAGTTAAGGATATTTTCCTACATTAGCAGCTTAAGATCCCCTCTAAGTAAAGATTATGCGATTACCAAACCTTATGCTGTTCAGTAGTGCAGTGCTGATATGCAGCTGTGCGCAACCAGATCAACAACAACAAATTCCTGAACCCTCAAAACCCAATATTATTTACATTTTGGCCGATGATCTGGGTTATGGCGATTTGAGTTGTAATGGGCAAACCAAATTTCAGACCCCTAACATTGATCGATTAGCGGCACAGGGTATGCTGTTCACACAGCATTATTCAGGGGCCACTGTCTGTGCCCCATCCAGATCGGCACTGATGACCGGCCTCCATACCGGCCATACACCTATAAGGGGAAATAAGTCAGTTGAACCTGAGGGGCAATATCCACTAGCTGATTCTGTTCAAACCTTACCCGAAATACTGCAGCTGGCTGGTTACAAGACCGGTGCCTTTGGAAAATGGGGTCTGGGTCCTGTAGGATCGGAAGGAGATCCCAATAATCAGGGGTTTGATCAGTTTTATGGGTACAATTGTCAGGGCTTGGCACACCACTATTACCCAAGGCATTTATGGGATAATCAAAACAAGGTTTTGCTTCATGAGAATGACGGGAAGAATAAAGAGATATATGCTCCGGATTTAATCCAGCAACAGGTAATTTCATTTATTGAGTCTAATCAACAAGGTCCTTTCTTTTTATATTATGCCAACGTAATACCTCATGCCGAGCTGATTGCACCGGAATCCTATATGGATAAGTTTCGAGGGCGTTATGAACCCGAGAAAGCGTATCAGGGTTATGACGATGGTCCAAAATATCGTTTGGGGCCCTATGAGTCGCAGCCGCAGTCACATGCTGCCTTTGCTGCCATGGTCTCTTATTTGGATGACAGTGTAGGGGAGATCCTCAATAAGCTGGAGGAGTTGGGTTTGACCGAAAACACCATAATCATGTTTACATCGGATAATGGCCCACATTTGGAGGGTGGGGCAGATCCCGATTACTTTGACAGTAACGGCATATACCGCGGTTACAAGCGAGATCTCTACGAAGGAGGCATCAGAGTTCCAATGATCGCTTCCTGGCCTGGCACCATTAAGGCCGGGTCCTCCAGCGATCATATTTCTGCTTTTTGGGATGTATTGCCCACTCTGGTCGACCTCAGTGGTGCTGATCAGCAAGTGGGGATCGACGGATTATCCTTTGCGCCTACGTTGCTGGCACAAGGGGAGCAACCAAAGCACGATTATTTGTATTGGGAGTTCCATGAAAAAGGAGGACGGCGGGCAATCCGGAGTAGTGATTGGAAACTAGTGCAATATGACGTGGGCGATCCATCGAAAACCACCACAGAACTCTTCAATTTGTCAGATGACCCCAGTGAAACTACCGATTTGGCTGAAGACTATCCTGAAATTTTCAATCAGCTGAATGAGACCATGCTTCAAGCCCGCACCACTAATCCGGTATTCCGGTTTGCCAACGAATAATACCACGACCAGTAGTTGGTAGCTATTCCACATCGGTCTTAATACCAATTTGATATTAATTACACAAGAAAATATCGTGTTGCTTTGCTGTAATCCGAGCAGATCAAATCTCTTTCTTTCGAACTACCAAAACCAGCGGATGGTCTGGGGTATTCGAAAAGTTTCCGGATATGATAGATAAAATGGTGAATAAGACTAAAGAAGAAACCATAGTCTAGTACGCTTTTACAAAGCGTGTTGGATCGTAATGAAAAACGGGTGCAGTCAATTTCACATCCTTCCGCATGTAATGAACTGCCATGGCACGTCTCCACCTATTGGAGGTATTGTTAGAGGATTGATGGAATGTGCACCCGTGATGTAAACTAATGCCTCCTTTGGCAACCGGTGCTGGGGTCATTTCCACATGATTAGGCACAGGGATCTGATAGTTATAAGGCTCCCGGCCGGGAGCATAGTGTTCGATGATGCCGTATTTATTGGTACCAGCCCCATAGTGTAGGCACCCATTGTCTATGGTAGCTGCATCGAAGGCTATCCAAAGTGTGAGAACTCCGTCAAGATTATCAGGACCAAAATAAAAATTATCCTGATGTACCGGTTTTGGGCCTCCCCCAAAAGGTGGTTTAAAGAATATCTGGCTGAAGAATACCACCGCTTCTTGTCCTAATAGGCCCTCCACCAGTTCCAAAATTCCGGGTGACAAGGCCAATTTTCGGAAAAATTCTTTTTGGCTAACCGGATTATCCAGTTTTCTCAGCTGTTCCGGGAGTTTGGTAGCATGATCCAAGTACCAATGGCTTTCGTCGCTACTCATGTTATCAACAAAGTCTTGCTGCCATTTACCAGCTTCTTCTATAGCGTGATCCATTTCTGAATCTGTGAAAGCACCATTAATTGTCAGATACCCATTATCTTGAAAAAATTGTCGTTGTTCCGTATTTAAATGCACTTAGGTGGGTCAGCAGAATTTCGTTTAAAATCAATTCATTGTACTCAATTTTGGCTAATCGACAAAGCAGATAATACAATATGACTGGTATTTAATTATAGGACAGACCAGGTTGATTCTTTGCCTGAACTATTGGATATTGCATATTAGCCTGACAACAAATCCCATATGGATCGAATTCTGGTGATATTAGCTTTATTCGTCCTGATCTTGGCATCAGCATGCGGTACTGGAGTATCCCCTGAGGTACGAGACGAAATGGCTCAATTACCCCAACAGGTCAGTTACAATTTTCACGTCAAACCCATATTATCGGACCGCTGTTTCGCGTGTCATGGCCCAGATCAGGAAAACCAACAAGCCAGTTTAAGGCTTGACCAGGATAGCAGTGCGTATGCTGCACTGGAGAGTGGCGTAGGTCATGCCATCGTTCCCGGAAAGGTAGGTAAAAGCACCTTGGTGGCCAGGATACTCTCAGACGATGATGAGCTGGTTATGCCTCCTCCAGAATCCAATCTGAGCTTAACCAATCGTGAGAAGGCTATACTAACAAAATGGATTGAACAAGGTGCAGAATATCAAACCCACTGGGCATTTAGTAAGCCACAGAAGCCGCCAATACCGGATGCCATGCCAGATTGGGCTGAAAACCAGGTCGATGGTTTTATAGCTCAAAAATTGAAACAAAATAATATCGAACCTGCAGCAGCAGCCGAGCGAGAACAATTAATTCGAAGGCTATATTTTGACCTTACAGGTTTACCCCCAAGCTTGGAAGATTTAGATTTCTGGATGCAAGGCGATAATGAGAGCTATTATCCGGCGATGGTCGATACGCTACTGGCCTCCCCGGCATTTGGCGAACGCATGGCTGCCCACTGGCTTGATGTAGCACGTTTTGCTGATTCAGAAGGGTACTTGGATGATTTCCACCACTCCTTTTGGCCATATCGGGACTGGGTAATAAAAGCTTTTAATCAAGGGCTTCCTTATGATCAATTTATTCAGTGGCAAATAGCGGGGGACTTAATGCAAGATGCTACCCAGGAACAAATATTGGCCACGGCATTTAACCGAAATCACAAGCAAAATTCCGAGGGGGGGATTATCCCTGAGGAATTTAGAGTGGAGTACGTGGCCGATCGAACCAACACTGTGGGCTCGGCATTTCTGGGTTTGACGGTCAGCTGTGCGCGCTGTCATGATCATAAATACGACCCATTCAGCCAAAAGGATTACTACCAGCTTTTCGGATTTTTTAATTCCACCGTAGAGCGTGGTGACGGCATATTTAGTCTAAATGCCATCGAGAATGGCCAGATGGTACCCCATAAATATGCCATGAATGCGGGACCTGTAATGCCGTTGTTGGATGAAGAAGCAAAGGAATTGAAAGAATACCTGGAGCAGCAGATTGAGAAGGAGAAAAGGCAACTGACAGCGGTTGAAGTCAACAGCAATGCAAGATTCCAGAAATGGATAGCCAGCGCCAACAAAGACGACCTAATAAAAGCAGTGGACCAAGCTACTATGACCCATCTCACTTTTGATGATATGCAAAATGGCCGGGCTTCCGATGTGGCAAAAGGAGCTGGCCCGGTCAGCTACTCTGGTAAAATTGAGCCGGTGCCTGGCAAATACGGTTTGGGAGTTCGTAGCGATGCCTACGGTCAATTGGTGGCAGATGGTAGCCGTACTCAGTTCGAGCGAACTGAACCTTTTACCGTCAGTTTTTGGATTAAGGTCCCCGAAGCTTTTGAGTCTGCCCATGTCCTTTACAATGGTAACAACCGCATACAAGGCTACCGGGGATGGGATGTGATCATTGAAAACAATCAAATTCATTTCAGGTTGAGCCACGCCCATCCTTATCAATCTCTGGACGTCAGTGCACCGGATGAACTACCATTGGACCAGTGGGTGCATTTTGTATGGACCTACGATGGATCTAGTAACGCTGAAGGGATGGAGATCTACCAGGATGGAGTGTTGCAGCAAAAGAAGATTAACCGGAACTATGTCTACCGTTCTACTAAACCATATTTAGACCCAGTGGCCACCGTGTACATGCCCTACAAAGGTTTAATAATTGGAAATCGTCATTACGATCAGGATTTCACAGATGGGGTATTGGACGAGATCAGGGTACTGAACCAACAGGCTGATCGATGGGTAGCCGGGTACTTGTACCGCGGAAATGAATCACTCGATCAGTTTGAGAGGGCCAAGCTGGCAGATCCCACAGCACTAAGTGATTTCTATGATCTGTTTATTGACCAAGAGTTGGAGCAGCAACGCTTGGCTTTGCAACAAATACAGGGAAAAGAAGTGGCATTGTTAGATTCTGCTCAGGAGATCATGGTAATGGGTGATTACCAGCAGCCAAGGCCTACCTTTATTTTGGACCGTGGTGTGTACGACGCTCATGGTGATCCGGTACAACCTAACGTTCCGGAATCCATATTTGCTATGCCAGAGGGGTTGCCAGCAAATCGATATGGATTGGCACAATGGCTGGTGCATCCGGATAATCCACTCACCGCCCGGGTTACGGTAAACCAATTTTGGTACTTGATGTTTGGCAGGGGGATAGTAGAGACAGTAGAAGATTTTGGCAGTCAAGGTGCTTTACCAAGCCATCCGGAATTGCTTGATTGGTTGGCCGTTGACTTTCAGGAAAATGGCTGGGATTTAAAAAGGTTAATCAGGCAAATGGTGATTTCAGGCACGTACAAACAATCTTCAGTGATGAGACCTGAGGTAAACGAGATCGATCCAGAAAACTATTTATTAGCCAGAGGACCCCGCTATCGTCGCTCTGCTGAAATGATCAGAGATAATATTTTAGCTGCCAGCGGACTTCTGGAAGAAAAAATCGGTGGCCCTTCTACCTTCCCTTATCAACCACCGGGGTTATGGAAGGAAGTGATGACCCATACCTTTTTCCCGGAGTACCAAGAAGATGTAAATAGTCTCTATCGAAGAAGTATCTATTCCTTCTGGAAACGCAATATGCCACCCCCTAATATGTTGATATTCGATGCATCCAGTCGCGCGGAATGCCAGGTTCGGAGGCAGAGAAGCAGTACCCCGTTGCAAGCATTGGTATTGCTGAATGATCCACAGATTATTGAAGGTTGCAGGGTATTGGCAGAACGCTCATTGTCGCTAACCCAGGGTGATCAGTATGAAGCTTTGTCAAATATCTTCAGGGTACTAACTAGCAGGTACCCAAACAACCGGGAAATGGATATAATGGCATTACAATGGCAAGAGGAAAGCGACTATTTTAAGCGAAACCAGCAGCAAGCCAACGCATATCTGGCTATAGGTTATCGAAAAACCGATACCCAATACCCCTCATACCAGGTGGCGGCGTTGGCTCGAGTGGCCAACACCATACTTAATTCAACAGAATCCTACTATAAAAACTAAGGTAATGAGTTACCAAGGAGACATCCGAGCGGCGCAGTACTTAAAGACCAGGAGAGACTTTTTGCGAACTACTACCAAAGGTTTAGGTGCCATGGCATTGAGTTCTTTGCTATTCCCAGAAATTGCTAGAGGGTCATCTGTAGGTGCCCCTCCTGAAACCAACGGTGGAGTGATGAAGGTATTTCATCACGCTCCTAAGGCTAAGCGTGTGATTTATCTTTTTCAAAGTGGAGGGCCCAGTCAGGTCGAGCTTTTTGACTACAAGCCAGAGCTGATCAAACGATGGGGCGAGGAAATTCCGGATAGTGTCAGGGGTAATCAACGATTAACAGGAATGCTGGCCGCCCAATCCAGTTTTCCCATGGTTGGTAGCATGGCAGAGTTTACCCGCCACCCCAGAACAGGAGGGTACTTTAGTAGTTTAATCCCTCATATTGCCTCAATTGCCGATGATATCTGCGTGATCAATTCGATGTACACCGAAGCCATCAACCATGAGCCGGCCATCATATTTTTCCAAACCGGCTCTCAGCAAGTGGGTAGGCCCAGTATAGGTTCTTGGATGAGTTACGGGCTGGGTAGTCCAAATCAAAACTTACCGGCTTTTATTGTACTACTTTCAAAGGGGAAAGACGATACTCAAAATCTCAATATGCAGGCCTGGAATAATGGATTCCTGCCATCACATCATCAAGGGGTAAGGTTCCGGTCAGGTGTGGACCCTGTGCTATACCTTTCGAACCCTGAGGGCATCGATCGCGCCAGCAGGAGAAGGGAACTGGACTACCTGCAACAGCTAGAAGCAGAACAAAAACAAGTTTGGGGAGACCCCGAAATGGATTCTAAGCTCAGTCAGTATGAGATGGCCTATCGAATGCAGAGTAGCGTACCGGAGGTAACCGACTTGTCAGATGAGCCCGAGCACATATTGGAGATGTATGGTCCCGAGGTCAGGACTCCGGGAACCTATGCAGCGAATTGTCTGCTGGCACGAAGGTTAGCGGAGAGAGAGATGCCATTCATTCAACTCTATCATATGGGCTGGGACCAGCACGGAAACCTACCTAGGGACATCACGCAAATGGCACGTTCCAGCGACCAGGCCTCTGCTGCTCTGGTAAAAGATCTCAAACAGCGGGGATTGTTGGAAGATACTTTGGTAGTATGGGGAGGAGAGTTTGGTCGCACTAGTTTTTCTCAGGGAAACCTAACCAAAGAGAACTATGGTCGGGACCACCATCCTAGATGTTTCTCCATCTGGATGGCCGGAGGTGGAATAAAGCCCGGTATGGCCTACGGTAGAACCGACGATTTTAGTTATAATATAGCTGAAAATGGTGTTCATGTTCACGATTTTCAGGCTACCATGTTGCATCTGTTAGGAGTCAATCACGAGCGATTAACCTTCAAGCACCAGGGAAGGCGATATCGACTTACTGATGTCCATGGACATATAGTAAACCAGATTTTGGCCTAGGTTTTGGCCACTATTTTCATCGTCACCTCTGGATTAAAAGGGATATTGTTTGCCTGCTTAGCACTTAGCAAGCGCTTAGAGTTGGAAGGTCACAAGGTATATATGCTGGCCCCTGATAGTGAATCCAGTGCAGAACTGGTAAGAGCAGAGGGTACCGCATTCTTGCCACTTGTTGAAGAACCAATACAAATCTCCGGGGGTGGGGCAGGTATTTCAAAGTTAAAGAGCAGATTAAAACGCTATCTGATGCCTGCTATTGAGCGCAAGCAGAAAACCCTGGCATTGAAGCAAGGTCTTAAGGGATATGAGCAGTTAATTGATCGGTACCAACCTTCGCTGATAATTTGTGATATGGAATGCTCGGAGTATGTGCTATGCAGCTTAAGTCGACGGTTAAACATCCTAACCATTAGTCATTTCTTACCCGTACCAGCTTGGCCAGATATTCCAATACCCAATTCGGACATGCGTGTTAGTAACAGGAGTAAATCAGCAATTATTCTAGACTGGCTTTGGGGTAGGTCCGCTCTTTATCTGCAGAACCTTAGCTTAAGAATCCGTAAGCAGGGTAGGGATAAGAAAACCGTATTATTGCATTATGCTCAGATGATAGGTATCGGCAAGAGAATGATTTGGGGCAGTACATATTTACCGGGGCCTGTGCTGCTTTTTAAGCAAGTACCATTACTACATATAATGCCAAAAGGTTTTGATTATGATCACAGACTCAGGGATAATGAGTCATATGTAGGACCTCTGATATTGGAATCAAAGGCAAGTGATGATCCGCAATTGATCGAATCTGTGGCCAGGGCAATCGATCATAAACACCAGAGGAAGGTGATTGTTTGTGCCATGAGCTCATTAGCCACCGTGGATGCAGCCTTTATTGGCCTATTAATTTCAGCTATTGGCGAAAGGAAAGACTGGATGGCTCTGATTGGCTTAGGAGGTCAGTCAGAATACAACACCAGGGAAAGCTTACCTTCCAATATCACGGTGTATCCCTGGCTACCGGTTACTTTTGCTTTATCCCATGCAGATTGTGCGGTAATCACCGCAGGATATAATACCATAAATGAATGCATCTATTACGGTGTACCAATGTTAGCATTCAGTTTGAATACCACTGATCAAAATGGTTGTGTTGCCAGGATAGTAGATCACAAACTTGGATTGAAAGCTAGTTTTGATAGCTGTACCAAGCAATCGTTACAACAGGACATTACAAGATTGACTGAAGACCAGGACATGAACCACGCGCTGCAACAGATGCAATTACATGCTAAAAGCTACCAAGAGAACCAGGTTATTGAAAAGGTGGTGAGTAAGTCATTGATTATTGACAATTAGCGGAATCTGTTATTATTTGAGTAATAATTACCTGGATGCTGAGCAAACCTACCATGAACCTGCTATTTAACTTAATTCTACTGGTTAATACCCTGATTAGTTGCACAGGGTCTTTACAAATTGATAGGGAAGGGGACCAATCGTGGGAATTGGTATTTCAGGATTCAGGCACTGACGATTGGACTCAAAATTGGTTTAAAGACGGGGAGCGCAGTACCGTGCGCAATACACCTCAAGGTATGGTGTTTTCGGCAGGTCCGATTTATGGCGATAATGGTTCTCATAGCGTTCTATGGACCAAGGAGAGTTTTGATGGTGATCTCAAGATTGAATTTGACTATACCAGACTGGATGATATCAAGCGGGCAGTGAATATTCTCTATATACAGGCGACTGGCACAGGTCAGGGACCTTATCATAACGATATCTCCCAATGGTCGCATCTTCGGCAGATACCCTATATGAGGTTATATTTTTCAAATATGAACTTATTACATATCAGTTTTGCGGCGTTTCCTACCGGTGAAAATCAGCCTAACGATTATGTGAGAGCAAGGGTCTATCCGGTGCCTGATGGGGGTAGTTTCGGAAATGATACCAGGTTACTACCTGATAATTTCAATACCGATCTGTTCAAACCTGGAATCACCTATCACTTCATTTTTACTAAGCTTGGGCACCGATTGACCTTCACTGTCAAGGAAAAGGATACTCAAAATGTTAAAGAATTTGAATGGGATACTTCTAACTTTCATCAAATCACCGCAGGAAGAATCGGCATACGCCATATGTACACCCGGTCGGCCAGGTATGCCAATTTTAAAATTTATCGGGTGCCGTAATAGATATCCAAGAATTGCAATAACAATCTTCTGTAATAGGAGGTTTTATAATTACCATGATAAAAAACATCTCCTACAACACACTCGAACTAAGACAGCAGATAAAGGAAACGGTTGGAGTCTCATTTTCGTTACTGACGCGTTTCAAACTCAAAGGAATTGGATCACAGCGGTACCGGGTAACGGAAGCAACTGAAAATATACGCTTATTGTTTGATCGTGATAATGCCGGCAATTTCTGTAACATCGAGCTGAGAACAAAGGGGATCATCATCAGATTTAGGTCCAAACAGGAAACCTATGGATGGCTAATTCCATACAGGAACCTTACCGTTTATAAAAGTGGATCCACCTTTTCAGTGTACGATGGAAAAGAAACACTTCGACTTCAGGCAGCACACAATGCAAAACTGAGAGGGGACTTTATCCGAAAAATGGTCAGGATCAAAGCTGAGGTATTAGGAAACTCAGCTCCAATGTACGGTTA
This sequence comes from Cyclobacteriaceae bacterium, assembly GCA_028289505.1. Lineage (GTDB taxonomy): Bacteria > Bacteroidota > Bacteroidia > Cytophagales > Cyclobacteriaceae > SZUA-3. Next base: position 1,548 of record JANQPK010000049.1, on the reverse strand, counting down.
ATGATTTGTGCTGGCATAGATGGATGTAAGGGTGGTTGGATTTCAGTAATTCGAAAAGAAGATCGGTTCGAGATCCTCAATCTAGTACAAATTGCGGAGCTTCTAGAACTGCCTTACAATATCGATTTGGCCCTGATAGATATCCCCTTGGGATTAGGGTCCAGTCAAGTACAAAGAGATGTGGAATCACTGGCCCGCCATATGCTGCGCCCCATCAGACATGCTTCGGTATTTAGTCCTCCAGTAAGAGAAGCGATAAGGCAGGAGAGTTACGAAATGGCTTCAAGAACTAATCGGTCCATAACCGGAAAAAAGATAACCATTCAAACCTGGAATATTGTGCCGAAAATTAGAGAACTCGATCGCATACTTTTAGACAACCCCTGGTTGAAGGAAAGACTATTGGAAGCACACCCTGAAATCTGTTTCAAGTTTTTGAATCAGGGTAGGATACCGGAATACCGTAAGCGAGAACCAGGCCAGATTGGGATTGAGGAAAGGGTAAATATCCTAAATCAGTTTTTCGCAGATTCCGAGTCCTTCTATCGAAGCGCTCTAATAGGGCTAGATTCTTCACGTGTTCGCCCTGATGACCTGGTGGATGCACTTGGGCTTTGCGTAACTGCCACTATGGGTGCCAAGTATGGTTTACGAAGATTACGGGAAGAATCAATTACTGATGACCATAATATTGAGATGAATATGCGTTATTTCCATCCCGATGATAGGGTTCCGTCTACGGCCCTTTAAAATTCCAACACCTGTTTGGAGCAAATCAAAAACGGGGTTTAACTTACCTCCACCCCTTTCCAGAAGGCCACGTGACCTTTAATGCCTTTGGCTAGTTCACTTGGCTGTTCATAGACCCAGGCGGCATCTTTGTTGGTCTCTCCATCTACTTCCAAATTGTAATAACTGGCAACTCCTTTCCAAGGACAAGTTGTCTTGGTCTGGGAGGCCTTAAAGTACTCCATATTCAGAGATTCAGCTGGGAAGTAATGATTTCCTTCAATTACCACGGTCTGATCACTTTGCGCCAGCACTGATCCATTCCAGGTTGCTTTCATGTTGGTATAGTTTGATTCCTTTGAAGACAGAACAAAGAAACAGTCGATCTTGTTTCATCCGATTACAATCAAATTTCATTACAGATCGGACTGACCAAACATAAGCTAGATTTGTTAATAATGTCAACAGCATTTATTAATTTCATGGAATAATTCAATTTCGATATCGGCATGCTCCACCTCATTTTCGGCCAAAAAGGATTAAGGGAGACTAATAAACTTGAAATTAGGTTGATCAAGTTTTTACGGACTTATATGGCCATTTTAAAGGATTTGGAAGTTGGTATTTAGTCTGATTATGTAAGACGGATTGATCTTTTTTGCTGATTAATACGATATTTTTTTGATACGTTTTCTTCGCTTATGCTTGCTTTTGGGTGTAGGAGCGAATTGCTGGGCGCAAACACCCGGAGGGGTATCCACTAGTTTAAGGGTTTGGCTTAAGGCCAACACCGGAACTACCGGCACCGCAAATGTTACT
>JANQPK010000034.1 GCA_028289505.1 Cyclobacteriaceae bacterium | reverse complement strand
GGAGAACACCATCATTGTAGTGACCGCAGATAATGGAATGCCCTTTCCGCGAATTAAAAGTCAGACTTATGAAATGTCTAACCACCTGCCACTGGCTATCATGTGGCCTGCAGGCATTCAAAACCCGGGTAGGCAGGTGGATGAGTTTGTAAGCTTTATTGACTTTGCTCCGACATTTATTGACCTAGCCGGACTAAGCTGGGAACAGACAGGGATGGCCGGTACTCCGGGAAGTAGTTTGACCGATATTTTTCAATCAGATGAGGTGCCGGACCGCGAGTATGTGCTGATCGGTAAGGAGCGTCACGATGTGGGTCGTCCAGATGATGTTGGCTATCCGGTAAGGGGTATAGTCAAAGGGGAATACCTTTTGGTGCGAAATTTTAAACCGGATCGATGGCCGGCGGGAAATCCCGAAACCGGTTACCTGGCTACTGATGGGGGTGCTACCAAGAGTGCCATTCTGGACTTAAGACGGAGCGGTGAAAATGAACAATACTGGCAATGGAATTTTGGCAAACGACCTGAAGAGGAACTCTACCGGGTATCAGAAGATCCCTACTGTATAAATAATCTAATTGCGGATCCTGAAACCACTTTAATTCAGGAAGATATGAGAGATCAAATGATGGCTTTACTGAAAGAACAGGAAGATCCCAGGGTGCTGGGTAATGGAGATGTATTTGACCAATACCTATATTCTGATAAAAATAGCAGGGACTTCTACAATCGGTATATGGCAGGGGAGGAACTCAGAGCTGGTTGGGTAGAGTCCACAGATTTTGAACCTGAACCGTTGGATTAACCTATTTTTAAAATAGCATCTTCCCAACCTGATGGTGGGATGAACCTTGAGGTCTCCGTTAGTCTTGCGGGTTGTCGATTGCCATTCCTGGGATCGATCCAGGTTAGGGTCAGGTTTGTAGGTAGTACGGAAAGGTCGATGGTGATGCCTTCTTTTGAAGGAAAATAAATAAGCGCCTGAGTATGGTCTTGATTGATCATGCTACAGATTAAAAGCTCCCCTTGACTGCGGTTATTAACCAGTAAATGACTGCTCCGGCCGAAAATCAAATATCTCATTGGAAATCATGAATTCCTTCATCACTCCAGCTACCTGAGCGGCGCCCGGTGCATCAAGAGCCTGTTGCCAATGACGATCACAATAAGCCCCTCTGAAAGGCCAAATGGCCCAGTGGCCGTAAGTATAACCCATCGCCCCGGCAAATAGCGCATGATATCCTTGCCTGCGAACCTTCAGGGGTGTGATAAACCCACATTCGTTACCATACTTTCCGGTTTCGTAGGCACCTTCTCCAAGAAGAGTTGGTTTAGTGGGCGTTTTTTTAAAGTCATCCGAAACATAGGTATGGATCTTATCCATCCATTTGAAAGTCTCCATCATGTTAAAGTCAAGCCAGGCATCGTGATGGAACCACACAGAAGAAGATCCGCCCTCGGCTCCTGCACCACTTAACCCGGGAGTTCTCACTGCATGGAAGGTCATTAGGGTCTGTTTCCAATCTATATGATGCTGATCCCATACCAGTTCTGAATTTCCTGATACACCCTGGCCGATGCCTTCTGCCATAGCCCGGTATACTGCTTGTTGGTCCTTGTCCCCAAAATTCACAGGATCTACATCCCCACCAAGCACCCATATAATATGAGATTGATGCCGATACCTTTCCCCCAGGAAGCGCCCATAAGCAGCCGCCTGTTGCTCGTCAAAAACAATTTTCGAGTCGGCCATGCGGTTGTTGATAAAGGCATTGGCCCAACAAGGTAACAAGGCCAGTTTCATGCCCCGAGCTTTAACCGCATGAACTACATAATCTGCGTGGTCCTAATAGTCATCAGGCATTAAAGAGCTACCTCCCTCATTGGTTAACGGTACCGAAGTGTTTGGATCATGGCTTTCTCCTTCAAAAGGACGATGTCCGTAAAAGTTGGCTTCATTTAAGGGCCCAATAGGTTCAAAAGGACCATGGGGGTACCAAAATGCTACTGATTGAATTACGGTAAACCCTTTTGCTGCCCGGTGGTCCAGATATTGATCTACCTGTTCCCGGCTGAGCCGTTGAAACATGGCCCATCCGGTGTCCCCAATCCAGTAAAACGGCTGACCATTGTGGTTCAGTAGATAATGTCCATTTTCTGAAGCCTGCATTCGTTCCAGCGGCCGCTCAACTGGAGTACAGGAGTAAGCAAAAAGAAAAAGCAGACCAGCCAGTCGGATCATCAACGTACTATTTCAACTCAAGCCTTTCGGTCTGGCCGAAGTCTCCCCGGATCATTTGGAACGAGGCTTTCATTTCCTCCAGTTTATCAGGATGGGTGGTAGCCAGGTTCCGCTGCTCCCCCAGGTCCTGCTCAAGATTGAATAAAAGGTACTCTGCCGAGTTGCCTAGCTCAATCTTTACATTTTTATTGACTGGCGGACCGGGATAGGGTGGGATCAACACCCAGTTTTCCTTCCGCAATGCGGTACGGGTGGTTGCTTCTAAGATTAGTTCATCTCGCCCATACTGACTTTGTCCCATAAAAGCCTGCAGCAGGTCTTTGCTGTCAGTATCTCCGGAATCTCCCCCTACTAAAGTGCCAATAGAGGCCATAAGGTCCAGCTGTGAGACTATGGCATCAGAAGTAGTAGGTTCGATATGTCCTTTCCAATAGGTTATAAAAGGTACCCGGGTACCCGCCTCAAACAGACTGTATTTTCCTCCCCTTAGCGGTCCCGCGGGTTTGTGATTACCCACCAGTTCTTCAGCCTGATCGTAATAACCATCGTTGAGTACTGGACCATTATCACTGGACAGGATGATCAGAGTATTTTCCAGTAATCTCTGTTCTTCCAGGGTTTTCATAATTTCCCCTATACACCAGTCTGCCTCCAAGATTACGTCGCCACGTGGGCCCATTCCGGAAGTACCCACAAACCGCGGGTGTGGGGTTCGCGGAACGTGGGGTTGTTGTAAGGCGTAATACAGGAAGAAGGGTTCTTGCTGGTGTTCCACAATATATTGCTGGGCTTTCACCAAAAAGGTATCGGCCATATTTTCATCCACCCACCTGGCTTGTTCTCCACCTTTCATAAATCCAATGCGTGAGATCCCATTTACTATGCTATTGTAATGCCCGTGGTGCCATTTCATTTTGAGTAATTCAGGATTATCCATGCCGGTAGGTTCACCCTCAAAATTGTTCTGGTAGTCAATCTGGATGGGATCCTGGGGGTCCAAACCTACTACATCCCCATTTTCGATGTATACGGTGGGAACCCGGTCCTGAGTAGCTGCCATAATGTAGGCATATTCGAATCCCACTTCATTAGGCCCTGGTGAAATTCGCTGGTTCCAATCCACCTGGCCATCTCCTAACCCCAGGTGCCATTTTCCTACGATACCGGTATGATAACCCTGTTGTTTCAGCATTTTTGGTAACGTGAGCTGTGTAGTGTCAATAATCAAAGGTGCGGTTCCAGGTAGGATCTTGGCTCGTTTATTTCTCCAGGGATAAACCCCGGTAAGCAGGGCAAACCTGCTGGGGGAACAGGTAGCAGAGGAGGCATAGCCATTGGTGAACCTGACACCACCAGCAGCAAGCATATCCATATTCGGTGTTTTCAGTGCGGTAGCACCATAGGCACCGACATCCCCATACCCCAGATCATCCAAGTAGATCAGTAAGATGTTGGGCTTGTTTTGCTGTTTCTCGGATACTGTCTGGCTATGGTTTTCTTGGGCACAGCCCGAAATAATGAATATCGAGGTTAACAGAATAAACGCTAGTCGCATTATTGTCATTTGAATGAGTGGCTACGATTAAGATCGAAGGATAAGAAATTTGAGGTTAAATCCATATAATTATAGGATTAAAAGCAAGAATAACATGTTGGGCATGAAGGCAAGCAGGCATATACTAACTCATCTTTTCTATCTGGTATTCATGACTCACCTATCCGCTCAAGATATTGACACGCCATCAGACATAGACCAGATTGGTCAATGGGATAAGCTTGAGTTACAAGTGACCAATGGCCGTGCTTATCAGGACCCCTACCGGGAGGTGGAACTGAGAATTTGGTTGAAAAGCCCTGAAGGCAGGGAAATTGCATTTTGGGGCTTTTACGACGGTGACAGCACTTGGAAGGTGCGCTTTAGTCCGGACGAGATCGGTAAATGGCATTACAGCGTATGGTTTTCCGATGCACCGGAATCTGTTAAAGAAGGTGCCTTTCATTGCGTAGCCTCAGACCTGCCGGGGCAGGTACATCAAGATCAGTTCAACCCTTTCTGGCTGGGGTACAAAGCAGGTCAATCTGAATTGTTCCGAAGTTTCCATGTGGGTGACCGTTTTTTTGCCAGAAATTGGGATGATCCTTTTGATGCTAGTGATGGGGAGCAGCGTACCAAGTTTTTAAACTGGATGCAGCAGCAAGGTTACAATATGCTTTCAATCGCCAGTCACTATCTCAACCGCCAGCAAGAGGGTAGGGGCTTAGGGTGGGAGACCCCTAAATTATGGCCATTGGATTGCCAGCAGTATCGGTTTATGGAGGTGGTACTGGATACCCTCAGCGTCAGGGGCATCATTGTATTTCCATTTGCTGGTTTTTTTGGAGCCCGGGGTAATTGGCCAACAGACCACCTGGAACAAGAACACTATATAAAGTATACCTTAGCCCGAATTGGGCACTATTGGAATATTATACTTAATGTGGCAGGCCCGGAACCTTTTTGGCGTCAGCAACAAAGCCAATACCAAGGCGCCATGAAATGGCCTGACATTAATCGGCTTGGCCAGCTCATACAACGGCTGGATGTACATGACCACCTGTTGACCGTGCATAACGAGAAACCTGCCTCCGAAAATGGAGACCCTTTTTTGCATCAGCAGTGGTATGATATGGCTACTATCCAGGGACCCACTACCTTAAACCGACCAAAGCTGTATTCGGGCCTGGCCATGAATCATCACCTGGAGAAACCAGTTTACGCCCAGGAAACGCTTTGGTATGGAAATAAGAATCACCCGTCTTATTCAGATGACAACCTGCGAAAGCATGCCTACACCATCTTATTTTCAGGGTCTACCCTCAACTTTGCCGATATGAACGGCAATTCATCTACCGGATTTAGTGGTACCATGGACTTTGATCAACTTCACCCTGAAAAGCACAGAATCGTGCATAAAGTTTGGGATTGGTTTGGGTCCATTCCATTCCACAAGTTGAGAAAGCGCCAGGACTTGGTAAAAGGCAACGGCTATTGCCTGGCCAAAGAAGGAGAGGAGTACTACGTTTATATCGATTCCATCGGCGAGATAGATCTATTTATAGATTATGACTATGCTTTTAAGACAGAATGGATCAATGCGGCCAATCCGTCTGAGACTGTAGCGGGTCCTACCATCCGGGAACGCACCAAATTAAAATCACCACAGCATGGTGATGACTGGATTTTACATGCATTTGCAGCTAAACCTGAACGAATAGCCATAGGGAATTTCCCTGATATTGCAGTTGACAACGAGGGCAACCTACACATAGTCTATAACCGAGAAGGCCTGAAATACCAGAAATACCAGATAAAAACAAAAAGTTGGTCATTAGAAGAATCACCAGGCTGTATTTGTACCAATGTTAAGCGGTCCGACCCGGATATAGTGGTGGATAGTATTGGTAGGCCTATTGTTTTTTGCGGGTCACAGGCGGCCAGGTGGGACGGATCCCAATGGATCAACAGCAACCCTGGTGCCCAACGAGATACTGAATTAGCTATTGATAAAAATGACAATGTCTATTTATGTCACCGTGGTGGCAATAACGGCGGCTACCTGGGATTAAAAATGCTTCCAGCCGGGACCAATCAGTGGGTGAGCTTGACGGATCCTGACCAGCTACACTTTGGTAAAAATGACCATGTATATCCGGATATCTTTGTGGATGAGCATCAATCCATTCATCTGGTGCAGCGACACGGACCCGAGGTTGAGGTAACCTACAGACGCTCAGATGACGGGGGTAATACCTGGCCAATTGAGGCTAATGTAAGTAATGAAAGGTCCGAGGCGCCTCATATAATAGTAGATCACCAGGGAGAGGTGCTGGTTGCTACCGGTAAAGGATATGTATTTCAGGGTCAGAACCATCGGTGGGACAGTCTGGGTCGGTTGGTAACGGTGCAGGGTAGAAGTCAGCCTGAATTTGGTCTGGACCAGCAGAATAATGTTTACTTAACAGCATTTGGAGGCCGTTATAACATCCGATTTGCAGGCATGTGGATGGGCGAAGGCAAGTTGGATTTAGCTTCCAATTTCGAAACCATTGGATTTGTAGAATCCGCCGGGGCCAAAGATTTTGCCTATATAATCTGGGAGGAGGGCCAGGGAGATGCAGACCAAGGCCTATTGGAGTCGTCTTGGATCTATGTTGGGAAGCTGTATCCGGATGGAAGACTCATTAAGTTATGAGTGATGAGCAGGGAGCAGAGAGTCATTCTTAATTCTTAATTGTCCATTGTAAGAGATTTCTGCTCCACAAAATAGGGTTGAAAAGTGTACTGCGAATGCTGATTCCAGTTTACATTGACTTTGGGTAGCAGGGCCTGATGTTTTGCTATTTCTGCCCGGTAATCCTGATTCGAGAATAGGTTATTCCACTCTTCAGGGTCTGACTGGTAGTCATAAAGTTCCCCTAAACCATCCTCATATTGAATGTAACGGAAGTTTTCAGTGCGTACACCATGGTTATTCATACCAAAGGTGGTGATGGCGGTGTACTGCTCTGTGTTTTCAGGGTGGTTCATCAAGGGGACCAGGCTGATCCCTTCATTTCGATCATAAGATGGAAGTCCACACAATTCTAGCAAAGTAGGGTAGATGCTCAGCATCTCCACTGCATTGTCCAGCACCAGCCCTTGGGGAACTCCTGACCCAGCGAACATCAGTGGTGCGTTAGTAGCAGGCTGCCACAGGGCATGCTTGGCGAAGGTTCCTTTCTCTCCCAGTCGATAACCATGGTCCGACCATAGTACAATTACGGTGTTATCGGCGTAGATACTTTGCTCTAAAGCGGTCAGCACCCGGCCCACTTGGTGGTCCACAAAGCTAACACAGGCCAAATAAGCCTGAACGATATTGGCCCATTCACCTGATTCAATGGCCCAGTCAGTAGTAGGCATCATAGGCAGGTCGTTGATCTTCAAAGCCACTGGTGGTACATCGTCCAGGTCGTCTGATTTGTAGGGAGGCATTTCCAGACCTTCCACCGGGTGCAGGTCAAACCACTTCTGGGGTACATATAGTGGAACATGCGGTCTCAGGAACCCCACCGCCATAAAAAAGGGCTGGTCATAGTTTCTATTAAGTCGTTCAATGATCCAATCGGCTGACTGGTGGTCAGGCATCAAACTGTCTGATTGGGGAAATGTACCCCAGTCAGTGCTGGTACGACTATAGTTTTCACGGTCTGAGGTACCGTAACCATCCCAAACGAAACGCTGTTCCGGCAGCGGTCCAAAACCCTGGTTCCTTCCACCTGATTCATCAAATAACCCCTCTGGGGCATGGCGGTGAAACAGTTTGCCAATACCCATGGTGTAATAGCCTTGTTTTTGAAAGTATTCTGGCAGGAATTGAATGTCAGCAGTAGCTGGATTGTCAAGCTTAATATTGTTGTCATCTATCATGCCATAAATACCTGTTGATGAAGGCCTTAAACCTGTCATCAAAGAAGCCCTTGATGGCCCGCAAAGAGGAGCCTGGCAGTGTGCATTGGTGAATAAGACCCCTTGGGAGGCCAGTTTATCCAAATGAGGTGTAACTGCATTGGGGTGCCCTTTCATACATCCCAGCCAATTATTCAGGTCATCAATGGCAATGAACAGCACATTAGGAGGAGAGGCTTCGGGGGCAGGGTCTGTCAGGGGTTTTTTACAACCTGTCCAAAATAAGAATAGTGATAATAATAGGATAACCGGGTATTTCATGCTGATAATCAAATATAAAATAGGATTAATTGCAAATGCTTTGGTCGGGTTACGCTTATTCCAGGTGCAGACTTAACCGGATCCCGGTGAAAGGCCCCACCACGGGACTAACTTTCCACTTTACTGCAGAGCTAGTGCTCACACAATCATACTTTCCTGCTCTGCGGTTGCCCAAAAGTTTGATCAGCGCATATTGCGCCGCCAATCCCACGCCCATGCCCAGCAGGAAGTCCTCGGTTAGATCACTGTCGTATTCATTGTTCTCATGGATCACTGGTATCAAATATCCCATGGCAGCACCGGCCAGGTACCCCACAAAAACATCCGAAGGAAAGTGTTTTCCTGCCATGACCCGTTGATAGCCCACCATGGCTGGGAGCAAACCAGAAGCAATCCAGGCCCAGTCTTTTGATCGGTATTCGGGCTTGTATAACCATAGCATGGAATTGGTAAAAAATATCACTGAAGCTACATGAGCAGTATGACCAGAGTAGAATGACAAGTTGGCATCTGGCTTGTCTTTGTTGTAGGCATGGCAAGAAGTTGGATTGTGAATGACTTCAGGATTATAGGTGAATGGCCGTGGTCTACGAACCAACTTTTTGGCCAATAGGTTGGCTAAATCGGTTAGAATAATGGTTTCTAGGCTTAAGTAAATAGTTCTTTTGGGGTCGTCGTAAATGAATTGGCTGCCCACAGCAATTGCAGGTGAGAAACCTCTTAGCATGATATCACTATGTTTTTTTGCCCTAAGGCTCAAGTTGTTGATAGCAATTCGCTCGAAATTGCTTTTCACGGGAAAATCTGTGATGGTCTTCTCTTTACCCTTAAATAATCGCAGTCCCACATCAAGTGCTAATCCCAGACCTATAGCGATACCGTCGGCAGTATTAAAGTCTTTGACTGGCGCCTGGGCTTGTATCGGATGGCAGAAGCCGAATACTAAAGAAATAACCAGCCCGCATCTACAGGGAAACGTCCGCAACATTTAGGTAAAATGCTAAAAGCAAACGTAATTGAAAACTTATGGGGATAATTCCTTCGTCCTTCATCCTTCGTCCCTCGTCCCTTAGTGCCTTAGTCCCCTGGTTCCCTAAAGAACTCATCCCCCCAGTTATCTACCATCTGCTGGTGTAACTGTTCCACTAGTTGTTGATTCTCTTCTTTTTCAGCTTGATTGTCCAATTCTAGAGAGTCTGTAGTGTGATCGAAAAGCATGCGTTCCACTGGCTGGTGGTCTTCGTCCAAGAACTCGGTATAAAAGTAGTTGTCTTGAATTATAGTAACGCCATCATACCACTTGGAGATGGCGAAATCGCTTGGGCGCTGAGCGCCTTCGATATCCGCAACGAAGCTTTCACCCTCCAGATGGTCGGGTAATGGAAGGCCTGCAAGTTCACACAGGCTGGGATAGATATCGACAAACTCGGTGATATTTCGGGAACGCTGCCCATGGGTTCTTCCGGGAACTTTTATCATCAGAGGTACGTGCAACGAACTTTCGAAATTGCAGTGTTTACACCACATCATATGATCGCCCAGGTTCCAGCCATGGTCTCCCCAAAGTACTACCAGTGTATTCTGATCTAATTCCAAATCCTTTAAGGTCTGCAATAATAGTCCGATTTGGGCATCGGTATAGCTCACACAGGCATAATAGCCATGGAGTAGCTTATT
>JANQPK010000033.1 GCA_028289505.1 Cyclobacteriaceae bacterium | reverse complement strand
TTTACCAGCAGCATCACAAATAACCAAATTGTAGCATTTCTACTGGCGTTGTTTATTGGGATATTTTTCCATCTGCTTTTTGACATTATTGCTGCCGGATTAAAAGGCCCTGTAGGATCTGTTTTCAGTTTTCTGAGTGCTCGCACCCACTTTGACTCATTGTCCAGGGGTGTTATTGACTCTCGAGATCTGCTTTATTTTATTTCAATTATCCTCGGTGGATTAGTACTGTCAACCACCATTATCTCAAGAAGAAACTGGCAAAACTAGAGGAACATGACCAAACAAGCGATTATTGTAAAGTTGGCTATTTTTTTCGCAATCTTGATTGTGGCCAATCTGGTATCCAGCAAGCTATTCTTTCGACTGGATTTTACCGCTGACAAACGGTATACGCTCAGTGAGGCAACCAAGAGCACTTTAAAAAATCTTGATGACGTTATTACTGTGACTGCCTATTTCTCTGAAGACTTACCTCCACAGTTATTGGGAACCAGAAAAGACTTCCGTGATTTGTTAGAAGAATATGCCAAGCGTTCCGATGGTAACCTGGTTTACGAGTTCATAAACCCCAACCAGGACGATGAGTCAGAGACCAAAGCACAAACTGCAGGGATCAATCCTATCCTAGTAAATGTCACCGAAAGGGACCAGGTACAGCAACTTAGAGCCTACATGGGTGCCATTATCAGAATGAAGGACGAAAAGGAAGTGATACCCGTGATAGAACCAGGAGCCGGAATGGAGTATGGATTGACCACTGCGGTTAAGAAAATGGCCATTGTGGATAAACCCATAATCGGCGTATTGCAGGGGCATGGAGAACCATCGCTGGCAGCCATACCCCAACTACGAGAACAATTGCAAATACTGTATGATGTGCAGTCGGTGAGGCTCACTGATACTACTAACATACCCACCTATATTAAAGCTTTGGTGCTAGTTAACCCACGAGATACTATTTCCAGTGTTGAGTTCAGTAAACTCGATTATTTCATGGATCAGGGTGGTGGGCTGCTGGTTGCCTATGACAATTTTCTAGGTGAACTGAATAGTGGGTTCGTTTCCGCAACCTCGGATATTGGGTTAAAGGGCTGGTTGGGAGGTAAGGGAATCATTATGGCTGATCAGTTGATAACAGACGTCAACTGTGCTAGCGTAGGGGTTCCTCAACAGGTTGGTCCCTTCTCCATGACTACTCAGGTACAGTTTCCTTATTTTCCCATCATCAGTAACTTTGAGGATCATCCAGCCAGTGGCGGCATAGAGGCGGTATTACTCCCATTTGCATCGGCTTTGATTTCCACCAATGTAGATTCCACCAAGGACGTGGTTCCTTTAGCCTATACTTCGGAACAATCAGGCAGTGCCAGTCTACCATTGATGGTGGATGTGCAGAAACAATGGGCATCATCAGATTTTACCCAAGGAGTTCAAAATGTTGCTATGGCCTTGGAAGGTGCATCCGGAAAGCTAGTGGTTATCGGAAGTGGTAGCTTTATGGTGAATGGAGAACCACCTATGCCTGCTGGTATGCCAGGACAACAGCAACAACCCCAACCACAGCAGCTAAATCCCGACAATATTAATTTCGTAGCCAATGCTATAGACTGGATGTCAGATGATACAGGTTTAAGTGATCTGCGCACCAAAGGCATCACCAGCCGACCCTTGGATCCTGTGGAGGATGGTACTAAAAGTATAATTAAGTACGCGAATGTAGCCGCACCGATTGTACTGGTTTTACTATACGGGTTCCAAAGACGGCAAAATAATCTAAGAAAGCGTCAAAGATGGTTAGAGGGTAAATACATTTAAGCAGTACTAGACGGATATGCTAAACAAGATTTCTAATTTAAAACTAATATTAGGACTGGTACTACTGGTATTAGTCTACTTGGCGGTAACATATTTTGATAGCTCCAAAAGTGAGGAACTGGAAAAACAACTGGTTACGATTGATACGGCAAAAGTTTCCTCCATCAGCATTGCCGCTAGTGAAACAGTCCAACTTACACGGGAAGATCAGCAATGGTTAATAGTACTAAAAACGGGGAAAAAAGTACCAGCTAAAACTGATAAAGTAACCGGTCTGCTCGATCAATTGACGGACATCCGTCCAGATCGGCTAGCGGCCAAGGATCCAAGCAAATGGAAAGACTACCAGGTAGATTCAGCAGGAACCGCACTTAAAGTAGTGGAGAATGGGACTACCACTTTAGATATGGTGATCGGCAAACCAGGCGCCACCAGTTATGTCCGATTAGCCGATGAAAATGAGGTATACGCTTCGGATAACTTCAGGGGTTTAAACAATGAAATCACCATCAACCACTACCGGGACAATACTTTTATCAGGATGAATACGGATTCGTTAATTTCGATTGACTTCAATTATGCCAGTGACAGTGCTTTTCAGCTGATCAATAGCAAGGGCAGTTGGTCTTTTGGCGATGGCAGCATCCCGGACTCAACGAAAATCATGGATTACGTCAGTAAACTCAGCCTAAGATACAGCAATAACTTTTCTGATCAGGATGGCTCTTCCGTGGGACCAGTGGTGGCGGAAGTAGTGCTTCAATCTCAAAATCAGCAGCCAATATCCCTATATGCTTATGAAGATGCTGCGGATAGTGTAATCTATCAGACCAATATCAATCCGGAGTCTTACTACAACGAAGATAAACTGGGCCAGGATTATTTTGTAGGAAGGTCGGCCTTTTCAAGATCTGAATAATACACCACATAACGGTTTATCAAATACCCATAAGGACAGTGAATGTTGATGCTTAGCCACCCCTTTGTTATCTTTGATGATTAAGTTGGACCTCAAAAACTATGAGCTGGGCACGATCGCTTAGTTTCACCGAATTAATTCTGATTGGAATATTCTTGGTACTATACCTGGGCTATTTTGCCCGGGTTTTCCTGGTTGCTTCCAAATTGGGTACCAGTTACCGCAAGGTCGTACTCAAATTTGCTTTAAGATCCCTCTATTTTGCTCTTTTAATTACTGCCTTGCTGGGTCCTAGCTTTGGGGAATCGAGTAGAGAAGTAAAGTCTATAGGCAAAGATATTTATGTAGCAGTAGATCTATCAGCTTCCATGAATGCCTACGATATACAGCCTAGCCGGCTGGAGAAAGTGAAGTTCGAGCTCAAAAAAATAGTCTCAGCCTTTAACAGTGATCGTATCGGCCTAATAATTTTCACCTCGGAGGCATTCGTTCAATGTCCCCTGACCTATGACCAAAGTGCACTGAATCTATGGATCGAAACCCTACATACTAATTTAGTATCCAATACCGGAACAGACTTTGCTCCGGCTATGCAACTGGCTTTACAAAAACTATCAGGTGAAGAGTCTACCATGAGCCAGCAAACTTCAAAAATCATCATCCTGATTAGTGACGGGGAGGATTTTGGTGAAACTACTCGTGAAATGGCGGAAAAAATTGAAAGCAGTGGTATCAAATTATTTACCGTTGGTATAGGTACTGACGAGGGAAGTTCTATCGTTACCAGAGCAGGTGTAAAAAGAGATAAGCAAGGAAAAGAAGTCATTACAAAATTGAACTCCAAAAGTTTGAAGGATGTAGCCAGTCTCACCGGTGGTAAATATTTCGAAATAAATAGTACTAGAAATGATATTAATCGTTTAATCAGTACCATTAGGAATATCGAGGGTGAGCTCCGCGATACCCGCAGTGTTGATGTTTCGACCAATAAGTATTTCTACTTTCTGGGACTTGCTATTTTCCTAATGATAGTGGATGTTATGGTGAGAATTAATGTCGTAAGGATATGAAGTGGATAGCAACCATATTGCTGTTAGTGATTTCAACGGTGTTGCCCAATAACATAGCTAAGATCAATAAGCTCAAATCTGAAGCTCATGATTCATACACAGCTGGCGATTATCAAACGGCTATTGAAAAATACGGCATTCTGGTAGACTCCTTTCAAATCAATGAACAGGAGATCCTGATGAATTATGCCAATGCGGCATTTCTTGCACTTGGGGGCAATAACAGTCCAGTGGAAGGTGTAACCGGCCCAGAAAGCGACAGCCCTGCTTCAGAAGCCTCATCCGACAAATATCTTAATATTGCACAGAGTATCTACACTGCCCTTGCTCAAAGTGCCTCTCCTGATTTACGGTCAAAAGCGTTTAACCAATTAGGTGTGATGGCCTATCAAAGTGATCCGGCACCTAAACCGAATACGAAAGTCCTGTCTCAGGCCCAGGGTTTGTTCAAATCCGCATTGAAGGCCGACCAATATAACCAACAGGCGCGCTTTAACTATGAGTTGGTCACCAAAATGCTGGACCAACAACAAGAACAGGAACAACAACAGGATCAAGAGCAACAACAGGATCAGGAACAACAACAGGATCAGGAACAAGAACAAGAGCAGCAACAGCAGCAACAGGATCAAGAACAACAGCAGGAACAACAGCAGGATGGTGAAGACCAAAATCAGCAACAGGAGGGACAGGAAGAAAACTCCCAAGAACAAGAGGGAGACCCAAAAGAATCGGATCAACAAGAATCTGAGGAACCACAAGGAGAAGAGCAGCCTCAGGAACAACAGCTAAACGCCTCTCCTGAGAAAATGGAGGAACTTAAGATCAGTGAAGAAAAAGCCAGAATGATTCTGGAAGCTATGAAAAATAGCGAAATTCAGTATATCCAGCAGAACCAGAAGAAAGCTACTAAAAGGCCCGATAGCAACAAGCCAGATTGGTGACAATTCAACCAAAGCCATGACAAACACAGTATACGTAATTTCAGCAGTACGCACACCCATCGGTAGTTTTGGCGGAAAATTGTCAGGTTTTACAGCAATACAACTGGGAAACATCGCAGTGAAAGCGGCTTTAAGCAAAGCATCGGTATCTGCTCAGGAAGTCCAGGAAGTATTTATGGGCAATGTTATTTCTGCTAACCTGGGTCAGGCACCTGCCAGACAGGTGGCATTGGCTTCAGGGATTGGAGAAGAAGTTCCCTGTACCACGGTAAATAAAGTATGTGCATCGGGTATGAAGGCGGTGATGTTGGGGGCGCAATCTATAATGCTGGGCATCAATGAGGTGGTAGTGGCGGGTGGTATGGAAAGCATGTCAAATATACCTTTCTACCTACCTAAAGCGCGCTTTGGCTACAAGTATGGCAAAGGAGAATTAGTAGACGGACTGGAAAAAGATGGGCTGTGGGAAGTATATCACCAGTTTGCCATGGGAAACTGTGCCGATCATACTGCTAAGGAGATGAATATCAGCCGTGAGCAGCAGGATGAATACGCCATAAATTCCTACAAAAGAGCTGCAGCTGCCACCGAGTCCGGGTTGCTGAAAGAAGAGATTGTACCCGTAGAAATTCCTCAGCGCAAAGGTGACCCCATAATCATGGAGGAGGACGAAGAGTTTCGCAACGTCAATTACCATAAGATCCCGAATCTTAAGCCTGTATTCTCCAAAGATGGCACCGTTACTGCTGCCAATGCTTCAACTATTAATGACGGAGCTTCGGCGCTGGTATTAGTATCAGAACAAAAGGTTAAGGAATTAGGCCTGGTACCTATAGCTAAGATAAGAGGGTTTGGAGATGCCGCTCAGGCACCACTATGGTTTACCACTTCTCCAGCCTTAGCCATTCCCAAAGCATTGGATATGGCCCAATTGGATCATTCACAGGTTGATTACTACGAGATAAATGAAGCATTTTCAGCAGTGGCAATTGCCAACAATATGAAATTAGGGCTAGATGTTGAAAAGGTGAATGTTTTCGGCGGGGCAGTTGCCCTGGGGCACCCCTTGGGTTGTTCCGGAGCCCGAATTATGACTACTATGATCAATGTACTTACTCAAAAGGAGGCAAATATTGGAGTAGCAGGTATCTGCAACGGTGGTGGCGGAGCCTCAGCTATAGTGCTGGAAAGAGTATAGATTTTTATGAAAATATTATTTTTTTGTCTGGCGGTTATTGGAACTGTTACAGTAGAATTAAATGCACAAACCGCTGTTCGTATCTACTACGATTCACTCAATCTACAGCTTAAGGAGGAATACCAAATTATTGGTACAGATTCCAACAAAGTACACGGTACATACACAAAGTT
Source organism: Cyclobacteriaceae bacterium (assembly GCA_028289505.1). Taxonomy (GTDB): domain Bacteria; phylum Bacteroidota; class Bacteroidia; order Cytophagales; family Cyclobacteriaceae; genus SZUA-3. The sequence continues at coordinate 2,428 of JANQPK010000033.1, read as the reverse complement.
TCATGAAAACGGCAGTCTGGCAATTACCGGCCAATTCGACCAGGGCGTGAAATATGGAGAATTCAGAGAGTACTACGCCGATAGCACAGTATTGAGAATCACCAATTTTGAAAATGGAAAACGTCATGGACCAGTGCAGGCATTTGCAAGCAACGGGAAATTGGTCCAGGAAGCCTTGTTCAATCGCGACACCCTGCAAGGAGAATTGATCACCTATTATCCAGATGGAGTGCTCAAAAGCAAAACCGAATTCCTCCACGGCAAACCTGATGGAACCATCACAGAGTATTATCCTGATGGTAAGTTGAAGAGTGAGATCAATTATCGAAATGGCAAACCCAATGGTATCTCCAAAAAATATTACCCAAATGGTAAGTTAAAGTCTGAAGCCAATTATATCGATGGTTTGGTACATGGCGATTTTCGCACCTATTATGATAACGGACAATTAGATACAGAATCGAGATTGGATCAGGGGCAGAAGACCGGTGACTTCAAGTCATACCATCAGAATGGACAACTGGTGCTGAGTGGACGATATCAAAAGGGACAGCTAATTGGTAAAAATCAAGCTTTTTATCAAGATGGTGCTTTAAAGCACTCTTACTATTATGAAAATGGCAAACGTCAGGGAGAAGCACTCAGGTATTACTCCGACAGCACGGTAATGGAACGAGCAGTATACTCCAAGCTGGAAAAAGATAGTGAAATCACCGAGTACCATACCAACGGTCAGATTAAATCTGAGAAAGCTACCAAAGATGGAATACCCATAAACCAATGGAAGCATTACTATATCAATGGCCAATTAAAGAGTGTCGAAACCTATGCATCGGGTAAGATAAAAGACAGAATTACCTATGACTCCTTGGGTAATAAAACCGCTCAACAACCATTCCTGCAAAACCTTGCTCATGGTACTAAGGTCACTTACTATCAGAGTGGAGCCGTTATGGAAGAGATCACTTTTAAGCTTGGAAAAAGAACCGGTCCCTATACTAAATATCATCCACAGGGTGGAACAGGCATCAAGGGTGAATTCTTGAAAGATCAGGAAATAGGGGTTTGGGAGCATTTTGATGATAATGGCAAGCCGATAAAGAAAATCACCTTCCAGAGAGGTAAAGTGGTAGAGGAGCAGACACTTCGTTAGTTATGAGTTATGGGTTTTAAGTTTTAAGTTTGGGTGTGGCGATCAAAGAGACTAATTTCCATTTTCCAGAGCAGGAATCCTTTTATAGGGGAAAGGTAAGGGATGTTTATATCTTCCCTGAAATCATCGCCATTGTAGTAAGCGATAGAATATCTGCCTTTGATGTGGTACTGCCGGAAGCTATACCCTATAAAGGACAGGTTCTCAATAAGATAGCAGGAGATTTTCTCAATGCAACCCGCGATATTGTACCCAATTGGTTATTAGATATCCCCCATCCTCAAGTAGCAATTGGGAGAAGGTGTCAGCCATTTCCCATTGAAATGGTCATCAGAGGCTACCTGGCAGGTCATGCATGGAGAGAATACCGAGATGGAAAGAGAACTATTTGCGGAGTACCATTACCTGAGGGACTTAGGGAGAACGACCGACTGCCGACACCAATCATAACACCATCTACCAAAGCCAAAAGCGGTCATGACCAAGATATCTCAAAATCAGAAATCATCGCTCGGGGTTTAGTACCAGAGAAGCATTATCTGCGGTTAGAGCGTTATACTAGAGCGCTTTTTGAAAAAGGCACGGCAATGGCGGCTGATCAAGATCTCATTCTAGTTGATACCAAGTACGAATTTGGCATATATCATGATCGGATCATGCTGATCGATGAAATACACACTCCGGACTCCTCCAGGTATTTTTATGCGGATGGCTATCAGGAACGACAGCAAAAAGGGATACCTCAGAAACAACTATCCAAAGAATTCGTAAGAGAATGGCTAATGGAGAATGATTTCCAGGGTGGTACGGGACAGGTGGTACCAACCATGACTGCCGAGGTTGTAAAATCAATTTCAGACCGGTATATTGAATTATACAACCTTCTAATGGGAGAGCCGTTTATTGCCATTAACAACGGACCCGATCAAGGTCAAATTGAAGACAGCATTCTGGGATGGTTTCAGAATGCAACCATAAATTAGCTTAAACGAATATCATGAAATATACTATTGACAAGCAAGAGCAATTCACCCTTATCAATCTACACGAAGAGAAGTTAGATTCCACGCTTGCCCCCCAGCTGAAATCCGATTTTATAAGTCTTCATACCGAAGGAACCCGCAATGTGATCCTGGATTTAAAAGAAGTGAAGTATATCGACTCTTCAGGACTCAGTGCATTATTAGTGGGCAATCGAATTACTAATGACGCCGGAGGTATTCTGGTATTGACTTCCATTTCAGATCACGTTTATAAGCTAATAAAGATATCACA
>JANQPK010000032.1 GCA_028289505.1 Cyclobacteriaceae bacterium | reverse complement strand
CCGATGAAAATTCCTCTTAATTTAGTCAATTCTGAACCTGATCTTCCGCGTGTCTCACCTCATCTTCCGACACGTGTTCTTTAACTAACTTCCTTAAATGATCATTGGCATCTTTGCGAATACTTCGGATACTGACCCGCCCATGTTCGGCCTCAAGACGAGCCTGTTTTACCAAATCGACCCGACGTTCTTCGGTCAGCGCTGGAATATTAATTCGTATCAGTTCTCCATCACTTTGGGGATTTAGCCCCAGGTCACTGTTAATGATGGATCTCTCTACCTCCGAAACGATACTTTTTTCCCATGGTTTAATTACCAATGTTCGAGCATCCTGTGAGTTAATACTCGCTACTTGATTAATAGGAGTGGGGTTGCCGTAATACTCTACCATTATTCCATCCAGCATGTTTGGCATTGCTTTACCTGCTCGAATCTTGGCCAAGGTTCCATTGGTATGGCTCAGGGTTTTTTCCATTAACTCCCGTGCATGTTCAATATAAAACTCGGTATCTTCCATGTTCAATTTGTTAGTTGGCAATAATGGTTCCGACTTCAACCGAACCGCTTACAATCTTTAATAGATTTCCAGGTCTATTCATATCGAATACAATTATGGGTAAATCGTTTTCCTGGCAAAGTGTGAAAGCGGTAAGGTCCATTATATTAAGCCCTTTGCTGTAGGCCTCGTCAAAAGAAAGTTTTTCATAACGCACTGCATGAGGATCTTTTTCAGGGTCGGCGCTGTACACGCCATTGACGCGGGTACCCTTTAATACTACATCAGCTTCTATTTCCACCGCTCTTAGACTAGCGGTTGAATCGGTAGTGAAGTAGGGATTGCCAATTCCAGCTCCAAATATCACGATTCTTCCTTTTTCCAGGTGCCTGACAGCGCGTCTTCTGATGAAAGGTTCGCAGACTTGTTCCATATTGATGCCAGACATTAAACGGGTATAAAGTCCGGATTTTTCCAGGGCACTTTGAAGTGCCATCCCATTAATTACCGTTGCCAGCATCCCCATGTAATCCCCCTGGACTCTGTCAATCGTGAGGTTTTCGGCCTGTACGCCTCTAAAAATATTCCCACCCCCAATGACGATGGCAATTTCAATACCAAGTTCTTTTACACTTCTGATTTCTTGGGCATATTGCTCTAGTCTTGCAGAGTCAATACCGTATTGTTTTTCACCCATCAGCGCTTCCCCGCTCAGTTTCAAAAGGATTCGCTTATACTTCATACACCAATATTTGGACTGACCAAATATAAGAAGTGATAACAGTATTTAACAAAGTAATTGGTTAAAATTGGATAAGTACCTGGTTCTTTTCAACGTTGATTCCGGACTCCACGAATATGTTTTGCACCACTCCATCGCCAGCTGCTTTAATGATATTTTCCATTTTCATCGCTTCCAGTACAATAAGTTGATCTCCCTTTTTAACCTCCTGCCCAACTTTTACTTTGATCTCAAGGATTTTTCCGGGCATGGGCGCTTTTATTTCCTGGTGGCTTTGGTTATTTGCCTGGTTCATTCCAAGCTTCTCCAGTAATATATCGTACCGGTCCTTTACCTGCGCAAGGAAAGGGTTTCCATTGAGTTTAATTTGGACCTGCTTTGATTCGGAATCATATTCATCAATTAAAATATGGTAAGAACCATGGTCACTGATCAAGTGAAATTGGCTGTTATCGATGCTCACCAGATCCCAATCCCATGGTTCCCCATCTACTTCCAGGTGATCTTGGTGGATCACAATGGAGTAAGTGGATTCATTGACAGTGACTTTATAAAGCTGTGACGACAATGGAGTAAGTAAGTTTCAGGTTAATAATAGTAACTTTGAAAAAAACAAACTACTACAAACTTTATGCATTGTAAAGCGCACTCATCCATTTTTCTGCTGGTTACGCTGTTTATTTTTTCCTGTAAGCCTACGCAACCAGTAATGGTTCAGTCCCCAGAGGTTGATACTGTAGGGACCACACCACCAGATGCTGAAATCACTCCCGCTACAGTGCTTAAGGATGAAAGTGGCCCTTACCGAGCAGAGAATACTAAATACCATGATCTGATCCATACTAGATTGGAGGTGAAATTTAACTGGGAGCGGCAGCATTTATTGGGTACCGCCTTGTTAGAATTACGACCCTATTACTACCCACAGGACCAATTGATTTTAGATGCCAAAGGGTTTGATATACACAGTATACGGATGGTTGAAGGAGATAATAAAACTCCATTGAGTTATCAGTACGATAGCAAAAAAATAACTATAGCTCTGGATCGAAGCTACCATCGAGATGAAACCTTTTTTGTACAAATCGAATATACTGCAAAACCAAACCAGCTAGAAGCAGGAGGGAGTGATGCAATCACCTCCGATCAAGGATTGTACTTCATAAACCCCACTGGCGAGGATCCTTCAAAGCCACAGCAGATTTGGACTCAAGGTGAAACCGAAGCCAGTTCTTGCTGGTTCCCAACCATAGACAGCCCTAACCAAAACACCACCCAGGAAATGTACATCACAGTACAGGATCGATTCTTGACCCTGTCCAATGGACAGTTGGTGTACTCTCAGGGAAATAACGACGGAACCAGAACCGATTACTGGAAGATGGATCAGCCACATGCGCCATATCTATTTATGATGGCTATAGGAGAATTTGCAGTGGTGAAAGACCAATGGGGCGATATGGAGGTTTCCTACTATGTGGAACCGCAGTACCAACCATACGCCAGCGAAATATTTGGTCGGACGCCGGAGATGCTCACCTATTTCTCTGATATTCTTAACTATCCATATCCTTGGTCGAAATACGCTCAGGTTGTGGTGAGGGATTTTGTATCCGGGGCCATGGAAAACACCACTGCATCGGTGTTTATGGAAGACCTTCAGGTGGATACCAGATATCTGATTGATCAGGATTGGGATGGAATTATCGCGCATGAGTTGTTTCATCAGTGGTTCGGAAATCTGGTTACCTGTGAATCGTGGTCGAACCTAACCATGAATGAGGCTTTCGCTACCTATTCGGAGTATCTATGGGCAGAACACCTACTAGGCAAAGATGAGGCGCACTATGTGGGCTATCAGCAACTTCAAAGTTACCTTCAGGAAGCCCAAGAAAAGCAAGTTGACTTAATTCGATTCTACTATCAGGACAAAGAGGATATGTTTGATAATCACTCCTATGCCAAGGGTGGGCTCATTTTACACATGTTACGTGCTTATATAGGAGATGAAGCCTTTTTTGAAACCCTGCACCAGTACCTTAAAGCCAATGCAGGTAAGCCGGTGGAGGTACATCATCTGCGACTGGCTGCTGAGAAGGTCACCGGTGAGGACTTCAACTGGTTCTTCAATCAATGGTTCCTAGACTCGGGGCACCCAAGTCTTATGATCACCACAGATTATGCTAACGATACCCTAAAGATTGGCATTGTACAGCTGCAGGATCCTGAGACCACACCAATATACAGGCTACCTATCGACCTCGACATCTGGCAATCGCAGCAAAAGATAAGTAAAACAGTGACCTTGAACAGTCAATTTCAGGAATTCAAGTTTCATATGGACTTCGAGCCTGATGTGGTAATTGTGGATCCTGAGAGCAAGCTGCTGGCTGAAATCAATTACTCTAGGACACAAGAGCAACTAATCAGTCAATACCGTGTCTCATCCCAAGCATTGACTCGCTTAAAAGCCCTGGAAACCATGCTAGAGGATTCTGTCAATACATCAGTAGTGGAAGTTTTTACGGAAGCACTTGATGATTCCTTTTGGGCAGTAAGGCAGATGGCGATTAATGCTTTTGAAGGATTTCCTGATCCCCAACCTGAGCTGTTAGTTAACAAGCTCCGGCAAATAGCTAAATCTGACAGAAAATCCTTGGTACGCGCGGATGCTATTACCGTTTTGTCCTCATTCGAGAATGATGTGGTATACCTTCCTTTGTACCTGGAGGCCTTGGAGGACTCCTCCTATTCAGTAGCCGGGGCAGGGCTCACGGCATACCTGCAGATAGAACATCCAGATTGGATGGAGATCGCTCAGCGATTTGAGAAGGAAAGTGATATTCAGCTGGTAATACCACTGGCAGATTTTTATGCACTCAACCATATTCCCGATAAGTATACCTGGTATATAAATCAATTGGAAAGTGGTGCTGGTGAGATGATGTTTTACATGATTAATTATTTTGGGCAGTACCTGACTGAATCAGAGGTTCAAGAGCAGATATCAGGTGCTAGAGTCTTTGAGGAGCTGGGTTTAAATCATGATAAATACTATATCAGATATTCAGCTTTCCAGGCTCTTGGATTGCTCGAGGAAGTGGAAGAAATAAACCAGATGCGAAAGCGCGTAAAAGAAGCCGAAAAGGATCCACGATTAGTCGAAGTTTACGCTCAGTATCCCTGAAACCAGAGCAAAATTTCTCCCACTTTTTTAAGGGCAAATCAGCCCTTTTATCTTTTCTGGTAAAAGTTTGAATATAATCAAAAAGTGTATAATTTTGCATTCCTTTAAAACCGCCGTGGGGCTGTGGAAAAGGTATGTTCATTACAAAGCTGTGTTAAGGGGAGATACTCAAGCGGTCAACGAGGACAGACTGTAAATCTGTTGGCACAGCCTTCGTAGGTTCGAATCCTGCTCTCCCCACATTGAGTTCGGAGTTTGTGTTTGAGGGTGAGTTTGAGATGGATAGCAGTTTATGCTCACACCACTCACACCCACATTAAGTACTCACACTCACACTCAGTATGCGGGAGTAGCTCAGTTGGTAGAGCGACAGCCTTCCAAGCTGTAGGTCGCGGGTTCGAACCTCGTCTCCCGCTCACTTGATCCAGCAGTTGCGGGATCGCTTTGAGGCCGACGTAGCTCAGGGGTAGAGCGCTTCCTTGGTAAGGAAGAGGTCACGGGTTCAAATCCCGTCGTTGGCTCATGTAAAGCACAGCTTTAAAGAACAAGGAATTAATTAAACTTATTTTAACTTAAATTGAGGATTTTCAAATATGGCTAAAGAAACCTTTGATCGTTCCAAACCACACGTAAACATTGGTACGATTGGTCACGTAGATCACGGTAAAACCACCCTAACTGCTGCCATTACCAGAGTACTTTCAGAAAAAGGTTTGGCAGAACAAAGAGATTTTTCTTCCATTGACAACGCACCTGAAGAAAAGGAGCGGGGTATTACTATTAATACCGCACACGTAGAGTATCAAACTGACAATCGGCATTACGCACACGTGGATTGTCCGGGTCACGCTGACTACGTGAAGAACATGGTAACTGGTGCGGCTCAAATGGATGGTGCTATTTTGGTAGTGGCCGCCACCGATGGCCCTATGCCACAAACTCGTGAGCACATCCTATTGGCAAGACAGGTAGGGGTACCTGCCCTGGTAGTATTTATGAACAAAGTCGACTTGGTTGATGACCCTGAACTGATCGAGCTAGTAGAAATGGAAGTAAGAGAATTGCTTAGCTTCTATGAGTTCGATGGAGATAACATTCCGGTTATCCAAGGATCCGCTTTGGGAGGACTAAATGGCGAAGCAGAATGGGTTGAGAAGATTATCGAATTGATGGATGCTGTTGATAACCACATTCCTCTTCCCGAGCGATTGATCGACAAAGATTTTTTGATGCCAGTTGAAGATGTCTTTTCTATTACTGGTCGCGGTACTGTGGCTACTGGAAGAATCGAACGAGGTGTTATCAACTCAGGTGATGCTGTGGATATATTGGGTATGGGAGCTGAGAACTTGAAGTCGACTGTTACAGGTGTTGAAATGTTCCGTAAGATCTTAGATCGAGGAGAAGCTGGCGACAATACTGGTTTGCTGCTACGAGGTATTGAGAAAACCGATATCCGTCGTGGAATGGTAATCTGTAAGCCGGGATCAGTAACGCCACATGCTCATTTTAAAGCTGAAGTTTATGTACTTAGTAAAGAAGAAGGTGGACGTCATACCCCGTTCTTTAACAAGTACCGTCCGCAGTTTTATTTGCGTACTACTGATGTAACTGGTGAGATTAAATTACCAGAAGGCGTAGAAATGGTAATGCCTGGTGACAATGTGACCATTGAAGTGGAGTTGATCAATAAGGTAGCCATGGAAAAAGGACTGCGGTTCGCCATCAGGGAAGGTGGTCGTACCGTAGGTGCCGGTCAGGTTACTGAGATCCTAGACTAGTACTCAAAAATACGCAAACAAACGCGTGTCTATTTTTATAGAGACGCGTTTGCATACTCGTATATTCTTCGTAACTTTGCACACCCATTTTTGGTGGATAGTTTATAAATACGGGTGTAGCTCAATTGGTAGAGTAGTGGTCTCCAAAACCATTGGCTGGGAGTTCGAGTCTCTCCACCCGTGCAATGAAAGGCCGTCAGATCAATGCAAAAACTTAGAACCTATATTACAGAATCAGTAGATGAAATGAAGAACAAGGTAACTTGGCCTTCGTATAAGTCGCTACAAAACAGTTCGATTCTAGTATTGGTAGCTTCCTTGATCTTCGCACTGTTAATCGGGCTGATTGACACGGCTTTCAAAAACAGTCTTGAGTGGTTTTATCAATCTTTATAAGCAAGAGGGGATATGTCAGATGATGCCAAAATGAGTGAATTGAAGTGGTACGTGGTCAGAGTGGTGAGCGGGCAGGAGAAAAAGGTAAAAACCTACCTGGAAAACGAAATTGCTCGACAACAGCTGGAGGATTACATCCCACAGGTACTAATACCCTCGGAGAAGGTTTATGAGATGCGAAACGGAAAGAAGCGGATGAGGGAAAGAAACTTCTTTCCAGGGTATGTGTTGGTATCCGCAGATTTAACACATGGAGAGGCCCATCATTTGGTAAAAAGTATACCCGGTGTAATTGGGTTTTTGGGATCAAACGATGGAGGAGCCTCTAAAACCCCGGTGCCCTTAAGACAGGCAGAGATCAACCGGATCTTGGGTAAAGTAGACGAGCTTGACGAATTTGAGGAAACGCTTGATACACCTTTTATAGTAGGAGAATCGGTAAAGGTAATGGATGGACCTTTCAGCGGATTTACAGGGAACGTTGAAGAGGTGTTTGAGGAGCGTAAGAAATTAAATGTAATGGTGAAGATATTTGGTCGGAATACTCCGGTTGAATTGAATTACATGCAAGTAGAAAAATTAGACTAGAATGGCCAAACAAGTAAGCGGATTTCTAAAACTGCAGATAAGAGGAGGAGCGGCTAATCCCTCACCACCAGTAGGGCCTGCCCTGGGTAGTAAAGGCTTGAACATTATGGAGTTCTGTAAGCAGTTCAACGCCCGAACTCAAGATAAGGCAGGAACGCTTCTACCGGTGGTAATTACAATTTACGCCGACAAGTCGTTCGACTTTGTGGTCAAAACACCACCAGCTCCGGTACTCTTAATGAATGCCGCTAAGCTAAAGAAAGCATCTTCTGAGCCCAACCGGGATAAGGTAGGATCGGTAACCTGGGACCAGGTTAAAGAAATAGCAGAAACTAAAATGCCTGACCTCAATGCATTCACCGTGGAGTCGGCAATGAAGATGGTAGCTGGAACGGCTCGCAGTATGGGTATCAGGGTCCGGGGAAAAGCACCTTGGACAGTTTAAATTACAGCGCAAGATGGCGAAGTTGACAAAGAATCAAAAAGCAGCATTGGAAAAGTTGGAGCCTGCAAAGGAATATTCCATTGAAGACGCCAGTGCATTGATAAAAGATATCGCATTCACAAAAT
>JANQPK010000025.1 GCA_028289505.1 Cyclobacteriaceae bacterium | reverse complement strand
AATTCTGTTTCTGGTATCGTATTCACTGATGTATGTAGGAGGTGGGAAACTGATTGATGTGGTAGGCACTAGAATAGGGTACATCCTAATCATCTGCTGGTGGTCTTTTGCCAATTTATTACATGGTTTGGTCAACAGTTTTTTAGGTTTAGGCTTTGCCAGGTTTCTATTGGGTTTTGGAGAGGGTGGCGGATTCCCTGCATCGGCAAAAGTCGTATCGGAGTGGTTCCCTGCCAAGGAAAGGTCTACCGCTTTTGGAATTTTTAATACTGGCTCAAGCCTGGGGGCAGTAATAGCTCCACCGTTGATAGCCGCCATTATACTCGAGCTTAGTTGGCGCTGGGTATTCATTATTACCGGTGCAGTGGGGTTCATCTGGGCCCTGGTATGGTATTTTGTTTACCAAGTGCCGAAAAAAAGCAGGTTTCTAGGCCAAGAGGAGCGATCTTATATTGAACAGAACATTGGTTTCTCCCAAGTTGAAAAGGTACCGTGGCTTGGTCTTTTCACTTTTAAGAATGTATGGGGTTTAGTGATCGCGAAATTTTTGTCGGATGCGGCCTGGTACTTTTACATATTCTGGCTCCCTAAATACCTTGGAGATGTCAGGGGCCTAGATATTCAGGAGATAGGGTATTATGCCTGGATCCCCTATGCAGCAGCAGGAGCGGGAAGTTTTCTTGGTGGATGGGCCAGTAGCTACATGCTTAAGCGCGGTATTAGCTTGATGCGCTCCAGAAAGATTGCATTGGGGATTGCCGCGGTACTAATGCCGGCTGCACTGTTTATTTCCGGCTCTCCTCTGAATTTGGCAATTGTATTTTTCTGTATGGCAATGTTTGGACACCAGGCATTCTCCACACTTATGCAAACGTTAACCGCAGATTTATTCCCCTCCTCCACGGTTGGCTCCGTAGCCGGCCTGGTAGGTGCAGCGGGTTCGTTGGGAGGAGTTGTTTTTAACTTTTTTGTGGGTATAATTCTGACGCACTACAGTTACACTCCGGTATTTTTGATTGCCGGACTATTACACCCTTTAGCTTTCTTGGTCATTTTAGTGATGGTAAAAAAGGTTACCATGCAACCCAAACTAAACTAATTCAGGAACAAATAGTGCTAGGATTTGAATAGGGAATCCACAAATTCGCGATTGATAAATGGCTGTAAATCCCCAATTTTTTCCCCTACTCCGATGTATTTAACGGGTATTTTAAATTGATCACTGATCCCGACTACCACGCCACCTTTGGCGGTGCCATCCAATTTAGTAATGGCCAGGGTAGTTACGTCCGTGGCTTTGGTAAACTCCTGTGCCTGTATAAAGGCATTTTGTCCGGTGCTACCATCCAGAACCAGGAGAATTTCATGGGGGGCTTCAGGAATGAACTTCTGCATCACTCTTTTAATCTTGGACAGTTCATTCATGAGATTGACTTTGGTATGTAGCCTTCCTGCGGTATCCACTAATACTACATCAGCTTTCTGCTCCACTGCTTGTTTAATGGCGTCGTAAGCCACTGCAGAAGGATCCGTATTCATACCATGTGATACCACCGGGACACCCACCCTTTCGCCCCATAACTTAAGTTGATCAACTGCCGCAGCCCTGAAGGTATCGGCAGCTCCCAGAATTACCTTATGACCCAGCTCCTTGAATTGAGCGGCAAGCTTTCCGATAGTAGTGGTTTTTCCTACGCCATTTACACCCACCACCAGTATCACATAGGGTCTATGGTTCGATGGGATATCAAACCCAGCGACATCCTGAGTGCGATTCTCTTCCAATAAGCCGGCAATTTCTTCACGAAGGATATTGTTGAGCTCAGAAGTGTTCAGGTACTTGTCCCTAGCCACTCGCGCTTCGATTCTTTCAATGATTTTTATGGTGGTATCCACTCCAACATCGGAAGTGATCAGAACTTCCTCCAGTTCATCAAGTACCTGGTCATCCACTTTGGACTTGCCAGCAATGGCTTTACCAAGTTTTGAAAAAAGATTTTTATTGCTCTTTTCGAGACCTTTGTCTAGTGATTGCTTCTTCTCTTTAGATATAAAGTCGAAAATTCCCATGGCCTGACAAAAAAAAAGTCCCGGTGGGGACTTGAAGATATTGGAATTATTTCCTGAGGGTTTCTTTGACCATTTCGACCGGCACCATCTCTTCTTTAAAAGAATAGGCTCCAGTCTTGGGAGATTTTACTGCTTTTATGACTTTAGCAAAACTCTTACCTCCTTGTTTTCTTAAACCTGCAACAACTTTCTTTGCCATGATTACTTAATTTCTTTGTGGATAGTCATTTTCTTCAGAATAGGGTTGAACTTTTTCAACTCCATTCGGTCGGGGGTGTTCTTTCTGTTTTTGGTAGTAATGTACCGAGAGGTTCCTGGCATCCCAGACTTCTTGTGTTCGGTACATTCCAAAATTACTTGAACTCTATTTCCTTTCTTGGCCATGATACTAAGTTTTTATATCAATACATTACCTTCTGCCCTGGCCTTTTTCAATACCGCGGTGATGCCATTTCTATTAATGGTGCGCAGGGCCTGGGAAGACACCTTTAAGGTGATCCATTTATCTTCCTCCGGAATATAAAATCGCTTTTTGTGAAGGTTGGGATAAAACTTTCTCTTGGTCTTATTATTGGCATGAGATACATTGTTCCCTGACCTTGGTCGCTTGCCGGTTAACTGACAGACTCTAGACATCTTTCCTTATTTAAAATGGACTGCAAATATCGAAAAAATTCGGCAAATGAAAAACCTGATATTGATTTTAGTTAACTTTGAATATACCCAAAGTTAAACTCTCATGATTAGTACCATATCATCCAGTCAACAGGCTATTGAACTTGAGCATAGGTATGGAGCTCATAACTATCATCCCTTGCCGGTAGTACTGAAAGAGGGGAAAGGTGTATTTCTGTGGGATGTAGAGCAAAAACGCTACTACGATTTTTTATCGGCGTATAGTGCGGTCAATCAAGGACATTGTCATCCTCGGATCATAAGCGCTTTGCAACAGCAGGCAGAGACGTTGACCCTCACCTCTCGGGCTTTCCATAATAATGTTTTAGGGATGTATGAGCAATACATAACCGAGTTCTTCAAATATCAGAAGGTATTACCGATAAATACCGGTGTCGAAGCGGTGGAGACTGCTATAAAACTCTGTAGGAAGTGGGGATATGAAGTTAAGGGAATTCAACAGGATCAGGCAAGGATAATAGTCTGTGAGCAAAACTTCCATGGCAGAACCACCACTATAATTTCCTTTTCCGGTGATCCTGATGCTCATGATAACTTTGGCCCATATACTCCTGGATTCACTGTTATTCCATACAACGACCTGGAGGCGTTGTCTGAGGTACTGAAGGACCCAAAGGTGGCTGGATTTTTAGTAGAACCAATCCAGGGGGAAGCAGGTGTAAACGTTCCTGATGAGGGATACCTTTCCCAGGCAGCCGTTTTGTGTAAGCAGCAAAATGTGCTATTCATGGCAGACGAGGTCCAAACAGGCATCGCGCGTACTGGAAAAATGCTGGCCTGCGATCACGAAGCGGTTAGACCAGATATATTGATTTTGGGTAAAGCACTCTCTGGAGGAACCTATCCAGTTTCAGCAGTGCTGGCAGACAACCACATTATGGATGTAATGAGGCCAGGACAGCATGGGAGTACCTTTGGTGGCAACCCCATGGCGGCTAAAGTGGCCATGGCTGCTTTGGATGTGGTTAGAGATGAGAATTTAGCTGAAAATGCCGCTTATTTAGGTGCTATTTTCAGAGACAGAATGGGTGCTTTAGTCGAAAGCTGCGATCTATTAACAAAGGTTAGAGGCAAAGGGCTACTAAATGCAGTGGTGATCAATGATACTCCAGAAAGTGATACCGCCTGGAACATATGTCTGAAACTTAAAGAAAATGGGTTATTGGCAAAGCCCACGCATGGTAATATCATAAGATTTGCGCCCCCATTAGTGATGACCGAAGAACAGTTGTTGGAATGTTGCGATATTATTGAACAAACCATTAATGAAATGGCAGAATACAAATGATGGATTTCAATTTATTTGGAGTTTGTGATTGATTTGTTATTTGGAATTTGTCATTTGTTATTTACATATGGAACATATGCTAAGGCGTCCTAGAAGGAATAGAAAAAGCCAACAGATCAGACAGATGCTTGCCGAAACCTCCTTGGCGATTGAAGAGCTAATCTTCCCGGTTTTCATAGAGGAGGGTAAGGGCATCAAGCGGGAAATTACCTCAATGCCGGGGATATATAGATATTCTTTAGATCAGCTCTTGAGAGAGGTTGAAGAATGTTTGGAATCGGGAATCAGCAGTTTTGCGCTGTTTCCCAGCATCATTGATGATTTGAAGGATTCTCTGGCCTCCGAATCCCTTAATCCAGAGGGTTTGTACCCCAAAGCCATCATAAAACTGAAATCGGCATTTCCAGATGCTATATTGATGACTGATGTGGCCATGGACCCATACAGTTCAGATGGCCACGATGGGTTGGTAGAAAATGGTGAGATTATCAACGATAAGACGCTGGCCATTTTAGCGGATATGGCCCTGATCCAGGCTCAGGCAGGAGCTGATATTATAGGTCCATCGGATATGATGGATGGACGTGTTAAGGTGATTAGAGAGATATTGGACAAACATGGTTATCAAAATGTTTCCATTATGTCCTACACTGCAAAATATGCCAGTGGATTCTATGGACCATTTAGGGATGCCCTGGACTCAGCTCCTAAACACGGTGACAAGAAAACTTACCAAATGGATCCCAGGAATCAGCGCGAGGCCATATTAGAGGCTGAGTTGGATATAGAGCAGGGTGCTGATTTTCTCATGGTTAAGCCAGCAATGGCCTATCTGGATGTCATTTACCAGCTCTCATCACGGTTTGTTTTACCAGTAGCCGCCTATAACGTAAGTGGCGAATATGCCATGATCAAAGCTGCAGATCAAAAGGGTTGGCTGGATGGCAATCAGGTTATGGTTGAATCATTGACTGCTATTAAGCGTGCCGGAGCAAAAGTAATTCTAAGCTACTTTGCTAAGGAATATGCTCAATTGATAAAATCTAGTTGAGATCTTCTTCCCGCTCTAGCATCAGAATGGAGCTTTGCGGCACAATGAAATATTTCTCCCCCTCATACATAATCTCAAAAGCACCCTTTTGCAAGAAGATGGCCAGATCACCAGCTTTTGCCTGTAAGGGTACATATTTAATTTGTTCGTCCTGATCTTTCCATGGTTCGTCCTCTTCAATGGGCATTGGAATTGGATATCCAGGGCCAGTTTTCATCACATAACCACTTTGCACCTTTTCCTTTTCTTGCACCCCGGGTGGCAGATAGAGTCCACTTTCAGTCCTTTCTGACATCCTCTTGGGCTTGATCAATACCCTGTCACCGACTACTATTATTTTCCGCAGCTTGTTATCACCAGTAATCTCCATGAAGCAAAGTTAGTGAAAAAATCGGGCATCAACTCCCTAGACCGGAGCTGATTTAGTTCACAGAACTCAACCAACTGGAATGGACTAAACTTCCTTTCTCAGGGTGCTGTTCAACACTTAAGAACGTATCGATTTCAGTTTGCAAATCTTCAACATGAGAGATTATGCCAACAATTCGATTTTCCTGTTGCAAGGCTTTCAAGGATTCAAAGACCATTTGCAAAGAAATTCGATCTAGCGAGCCAAAGCCCTCGTCAAGGAAGAAAAAGCTTTGGTCGGCTTGTTTGATGTCCTTTACATTTTCGGCCAGGCTCAAGGCCAGGGATAAAGAAGCCTGAAAAATCTGGCCGCCAGACAGTGTCTTCAACAGGCGTAATTTGCCATTGTTTAAATGATCTCTTACCATAAACTCATTCTGGGGGCTTAGCTCCAGGCTAAGGCTATTACCTGTGAGCTTCGTAAAACGGAGGTTAGCAGACTTGCATAGGTTTTGCAGATAAACCGATGAGATAAAGTTTATAAAACCATTTCCGCGAAGTAGGTTGCATATTTCCTGAACATTATTCCTGCGGTCAGTGAGCTTTTGAAGATCTTCTTTCAGTGTATCTTTTTTCTTCAACCTGGTCTGATATTGCTCAAGAGTGAATTGTTTGTTAGAGAGGTTACGGCTTAACTGCTTTAAGACCAATTTCACATCCTCTAACTGCTGGGTCAACTGCCGATGCTTCTCTACATGGTATCGCTTTCCGTCCATCTTTTTCAGAAGTGCTTGCTGTCGGATTTTAGCAGCTTTTAAATCAGTGGTGTATTGTTCTAATTCTTGTTGTTCAACTTTTGGATCCAACCCCAATGCCAGAATTTTCTGCACCTCCTTCAGCCCCTTCAGTGACTCTCTCTGGCAATCCTTCAACAGATCTACCTCAAGCCGGTCAGCATCTACCTTGATTCTGGTAATCTGCTGCTCCAGGGATTGCAGCTGTCCTTTGTGTTGGTTCAGCTTCTGCTCGCTTTTAGTCAGTTGATCCAGGTATATCTTGTAATTAAGGTCTATGGATTGAATTTTATCTTCCAGTTGAGATGCCATTTGCTCCAATTGTTGGCTACTTTTTTTTTGGTAAACTTTATAGTCAAGCATTTTCACCATGCTAGCCAATTGCTCAACTTTACCTTGCAGCTTCTCTTTTTCGGATATTATAACGGGTAGTCTCAGCATCAACTCCTGCCTTTGATTCCCAACTTCTTGGAGCCGTTCTTGTTTGGATCTTTGCAGGTCTAACTCTTTATTGTAGCCTTCAATCTGCAGCTGGTGCTGTTCAATAGCCTGTGGCAAGTCCACGGGATAATCACTGGGAGCTATTTCTCCCGGGTAGGTTTTCTGATGCCGTATATACTCCGCTTCAGCTATTTCGAATTTATGCCCAAGCATCTGTAAAGCTTGTTGTTTTTCAACCACTTTAGTGGTTTGTATCTTGACTTCCTGCGCCAATTGGCGTTGCTGGTCCAGAAGGTCTTCCAAAGTACTGAGCTGTTTCCTTGCAGCTATTATATCGGGCTCAAGCGATTTACTTGATAAGGGCTTGGGATGGTCAACAGAACCACATAGGGGACAAGGTTTGCCCTTTTCCAGATGTCTGGCATGTGTCCGCCAATCATTATGTACCAAGAGTGACCGCAATTGTTCCTGGGACTCTTCAATCTTGGATTTTATTTGTTTTTCATCATCAAGTTTGGATGATAATTTGTCCTGTGCCGTAACAATGGTATTGATTTGCTCTTCAGTATCAGTAATTTCTTGTTTTAAGGAGTTGAGCTGCTTTTTATTTACCATATGCACAGTCCACCAACCTTTTAGCTGTACCAGTTGGTGAAGTTCTGATTGCGCCTGCTGTTTGGCAGTTTCAATATCTGGAGTCTTTTTGAGATCCAGTTCTAGCGCTTGTAAAGCCCGGCTTATTTCTTCTATGCTCAGGTCAAGTTGCTGCTTCTGATGCAAAGTGGCATTCAACTGTTCTTTAAGATCCTTGATTTCCAGAATGCATTGTAGATCATCTATTTGCTGTTGAATCTGATCTTTGTGGGTAAATTCTGCTTGAGCCTTTTGCCATCTCCCGTTGGCATTCTTTACTTCTTTGGTCAGCTGTTTATCGATGCTGATGGCTTCCATCAGCTCTTCTTTTCTGGATTTGGCCTGATGTAAAAGATCCATTTGCTTTGCAATCCTATCTTGAAATACCTCCTTAATCTTCAGGAATCGGGTTAATTGATGTTGCTTTTTTTGAAAAAACTGTTTTTCGGACTCTAATGTTGAAACAGTGTCCGAGACTTCCATCAGTTCTTGGTGTATATGTTGCAGAAGTTGCAATAAATTAGATTCTTTGGTCAGCCTTGATTCAAGCACTGTGTTTTTCTCGATATCTGAGGAAATAGTATTGATCTCTTTGGACAGTTGCTTAAGCACTGTCTTATTTAGTTCCTCAAATTGGGAAAGTTGACCCTCTACAAAACTATGTTGATCCTTCACTACAGCCAGTTGGTGAAAAGCTTTTGAGGCTATATCAAATCTATCCAGATGGAATAATTCTTTTAGCATTAGGGTCCTGGCCGCAGGCTTCTGATCGATGAACTCCCTGAATTTACCTTGAGGTATGATTACCGTCTGCATAAAGTTTTCGTAGGTCATGCCTAAAACATCCGGTTTATCCAATGGTTTCCAATCGCTTTTTACCCATTGGTAATAGCTTCGATCTTTCACTTCTACTTTTTGAAAGTCCTTGGAGCTGCGCCTTGCTAAAAAATAAAAACGGTATTTGTTTTCATGATTATGTCCCGCCATGAAGATGAAATCAATACACATTTCCCTGCTTTGCAGGTTCATCATATTGTAATAACGGTCGTCTCCAGCTTTATTCAGCCTGTTGGTACGGTCGAAAAGGACGAACATAATGGCTTCTAAAATGGTAGATTTTCCGCTGCCCACTGGCCCGAAAATACCAAACAGCTTAGCATCAACCAGCGGTTGAAAGTCAATAGTAACCGGCTGGACATATGAATAAATACCGCTAATAGTTAATTGTACCGGAATCATGAATTAGGCATGGATGATCTCGTCTAGAATTTGCAATAGTTTAGCGTCAGGAGTTTGGCCTTTTTTGTATTTGAAATACTCAATAAAAAGGGACTTGATGTCTTTATTCAAATCAATAGCATCCTGAAACCTTTGCTGTTCATCGATGGAGGTTAGTTCAGGTATAATTGATACAATCCCCTTGTGAGCGTGATAGAGCCTGTTTTTATCGGTGGCGCTCAAATAGTTATCGGTTACAATTGTCAGCTCAACAAAAGTATTGGGGTGGTCTTCTAACCAGTTGACCGCGCCATCTAAATCTTCAAATCGCTGTCGAGTGAGTTTTTTGCCGGTGCTTAAGGCAACTGTTTTTCTAGTAGCTGGCGCTCCAGGAGCTAGCTCTACAATCTCCACTCCTTTTTTCTGTTCGGCTTCACTGAAGCTATAGCTCAAAGGACTGCCGCAATATACCACCGGGAAATTGGCAGGGATTTCCTGTGGCCGGTGTAAATGACCACAGGCTAGATATTGTATGCCTTTAGGCAAATCGTCAATAAGAATGGCCTGAGCACCACCCTGAAACAAGATGGATTTTTCATCATCACTTTCCTCAGGAGCAGGTGCCTCTTTGTTCATGAAGTAGAGGTGTGCCATCATAATATTTACCCCTTTCTCATCTAAATATTTTTCGGCCATTTTCTGCCATTGACCGGACAACAACTTTCTCAGCTGATCCTGAGGACGGTCTTTTCCAAGAAACTTTTTGAAGGTGACCTCATTAGCATAGGGTGTCAATATTAACCTCAGTGGGTATTGGTACCCCGGCAGGCGTAACTCCAAAAATCCAGGAGTGGATTTAGTAAGTTTTATACCATTATCAAGGGTAAAAGGGGCAATGGTGGTATCAGGATGACCAAAAAGAATTATACCAAGGTTGGCGGCCAGAGGATGGGGGGCTTCAATTCGTTCCGCAGAGTCGTGATTGCCGGCAATAGCCACCACCAATCGGCGACCCTGATCTGAAAGCCTGTGCAGTGTTTGGTAAAAAAGTTCTACTGCTTCGGTAACCGGATTGTAAGTATCAAAAAGGTCGCCCGCAATCAGCACTACATCTACCTGTTCCCGATCGGCGATATTAATTATTTCCTGCATCACCAGCCTTTGCTCTTCAATCCTGCTAAATTCCTGTAAACGCTTACCCAAATGCCAGTCGGCGGTATGCAATATTTTCATGCAATAGCTGTTTTAGAATCAATCAAAGATAAATTTTATATATATAACCCGTGTAAGAATGCCTTTTTTAATAGATGGTTAGTTGACCCTAAGAGACATATTTTGCATAGTCTTTGCTGTAATTGGTAAGATGTATATATGTAAAAAGGTAAAATATTGATAATGAGTGCTTTAAAAATTTTTCTTGTTGCCATCGCTGTTAGTTTAAGCCTTAACTCTTGGTCTCAGTCCTCCAAAAGTCCATTATCTAGAGTGATTAATGTCTCAAGTTCTGCCCAAATTGCTCCCAGCTTGAGTGGAGATGGTAAG
>JANQPK010000024.1 GCA_028289505.1 Cyclobacteriaceae bacterium | reverse complement strand
GTTCCCGATTTCAGCCAATTATCAGGGGGTAGAGCTGTCAACTACCTTAAGTGAACACATTGTAGTAGTGTTGGAGAAAGAAAATAAATACGCCATGCTGCGTTAGTAGACAGGCACGAATCTGCAATAATTACTTTGATCAGTTTACATGTCTACCACCACCAATACCAGAGACGATCACCATCAGGAACTGCAGGAATTGAAAAACCAGGTGTCCTTGTTACAAGAGAAGGATCGCCAGAATGTCACACAAATAACCACCTTGAAACGTCAACTGGAGCATTACCAGGGTTTATCCGAATTAGAACAGGTAAACTATCACGCTCTATTTGAAAACATGCCGGTAGCTATATTTCGCACTGATGCTAAAACCGGAAAGATCAAATACGCCAATCCCATGCTTTGGAAAATTTTGGATTGTGATGCTCAGCAAGCAGTCAGTAGTCTAAGTTTTTATGCTAACCCTGAGGATAGAGCGAACTTGCTACAGGATCTTATGGAGCACAAAAAGGTAGTAGATCGTGAAATAAAAATTAAAAGTGCTAAAGGAGAAACCACCTGGGTTACGATTTCTGCAAACTACTACTTCGAAAATGACATCATAGAAGGGGTGATTATGGATACATCAGCAATTAAGGACAGACTTGTAGAATTGCAGCGTGTAAACTATGAATTGGATAACTTTGTTTACCACGCCTCTCATGACCTTAGGGCACCATTGCGCTCCATAGTGGGGCTAATAAACCTAATGCGTATGGAGAAAACGGCCTCAGGTCAGCAGCACTGTTTGGAGATGATTGAAGGTAGTATTAAACGGCTAGATAAACTGGTAATTGATTTACTTCAAATATCCCGTGATGGTCGCGATCAAATTTCTCCTGAGCCTATTTCTCTAGTCACTGAAATCAACAATAGCATCACCAATTTCTATCATTCAGAGGAGTCAGAGAATATTAGGATCATAACTAAAATCAGCCAACCGATGGACTTTGTGTCAGACCTAACCCGGATACGCATAGTGTTGAATAATCTGATATCAAATGCCTTTAAATATAGCAATCGGAAGTCTGGCCAAAGTTACATATTAGTTGAAGCTTCTATAACTGGCAAGCAGGCAGAGATATCCGTGGAGGATAATGGACAAGGTATTTCCGAATCTAGGTTATCCCACATTTTTGACATGTTTGTTAGAGCTACTGATCAAGGATCAGGCAGTGGTTTAGGCCTTTACATTGTTCGAAAGGTAGTAGATAAGATGGGTGGAAAGCTTTCGGTTCAATCAAAGGAAAACTCAGGTTCCAGATTCACCTTTAATATTCCTAACCTTGGCTCCTAGGCAGCAGAACTGAATAATTTTTAATTTATTTTAATATTTTTGGTGCTCAACTGAAGAATCCGGGCCATGTCTCAGCATCAATCAGATATTAAACGTGTAACCACCCACCAACTTCAGGCCATGAAGGATCGGGGCGAAAAGATAGCCATGCTAACTGCTTATGATTATTCAATGGCCCGAATACTGGATGGAGCAGGTATAGATGTAATCCTGGTAGGTGATTCGGCTTCAAATGTGATGGCTGGAAACGAGACTACATTACCTATCACACTTGACCAGATGATTTACCATGCGACCTCTGTGGTAAAGGCAATTAATCGCGCCTTTGTAGTGGTTGACATTCCTTTTGGCTCTTATCAGGGGAACTCCAGTGAGGCACTAAGGTCTGCCATACGTATTATGAAGGAGAGTGGGGCTCATGGTATTAAGGTTGAAGGAGGGAAAGAGATAAAAGAATCCGTGCAACGAATTCTCAGTGCGGGGGTTCCGGTAATGGGCCACCTTGGGCTCACGCCTCAGTCCATTTTTAAGTTTGGCACTTATGCAGTGAGAGCTAAAGATCAAAAAGAAGCGGACAAGCTAGTGGAGGACGCTAAAATTCTTGAAGACTGTGGATGTTTTGCCATTGTATTGGAAAAGATCCCTGCTGCATTAGCCGGAAAAGTTGCTGAGCAGGTATCTATTCCCATAATTGGAATTGGGGCTGGTCCTCATGTGGATGGGCAAGTATTAGTAATTCACGACATGTTGGGAATTACTCAGGAATTCCAGCCACGGTTTCTTAGACAGTATGCAGACCTGGACAAGATCATGACCAATGCTTTTGTACAGTACATAAACGATGTTAAGAAACGGGATTTCCCCAATCAGCAAGAGAGTTACTGAATAGCAGCAACAGTTTGCAGCAAGAGCATACAGTAGAATGCACTTACCTGTATACTCCACACTGTTGCTGTTGCTGTCCCGATAGCTATCGGGACTATTGCTGTTGCTGCCAGGAATTCCTATCTTCGCCAACCATCACATGTAAAAATATTGTCATTATATGGCACCAAACTCCAAGATAATTTATACCAAAACTGATGAGGCGCCTGCACTTGCTACGCGGTCTTTTTTACCAATTGTCAAAGCATTTTTATCAACTGCCGGTGTGGAGGTGGAATTACAAGATATCTCCTTGGCGGGTCGTATTATCGCCAACTTTCCTGACTTTCTATCTGATGAGCAAAAAATTAATGATGCTCTGACTGAACTGGGTGAACTCGCCAAGAAACCGGAGGCCAATATTATCAAGCTTCCGAATATCAGTGCTTCCATCCCGCAGCTAAAAGCTGCTATATCAGAACTCCAATCACAAGGGTACTCCTTACCTGAATATCCTGAGGAGCCAGCTACCGACCAGGAAGCTGAGATAAAGCAACGGTACGATAAAATCAAAGGAAGCGCTGTAAACCCTGTCCTAAGAGAGGGGAATTCGGATAGAAGAGCCCCATTTGCGGTAAAGCAATATGCTAAAAGCCACCCGCACTCAATGGGTACCTGGAGTTCAGATTCGAAGTCCCATGTTTCCAGCATGGATTCAGGTGATTTTTACGAAAGTGAGGTATCGGCAACCATCGAAAAAGCCAGCAATCTGGCCATAAAGTTTGTTAGTGCTGACGGTAGTAGCTCCACATTGAAAGACTCTGTTCCGGTATTGGACGGAGAGATTGTAGATGCTTCTGTGATGAGCATGGCAAAATTAAAGACATTTTTAGCAGCTGAGATTCAGGACGCAATGAATAAGGGGGTACTTTTTTCATTGCACATGAAGGCTACTATGATGAAGGTATCCGATCCTATCATTTTCGGAGCTTGTGTAGAAGTCTACTACCAAGACGTTTTTGAAAAATACGCCAACTTGTTTGAATCACTAGGAGTGGATGCTAAAAACGGTTTGGGTGATGTCTATGCCAAACTCAAAGGGCATCAGAAGCAACAAGAAGTTGAAGCTGCAATTCAAGCAGTGTATAAGTCACGTCCCGCGCTGGCAATGGTGAACTCGGATAAAGGGATCACTAATTTACATGTGCCAAGTGATGTAATCATAGATGCTTCCATGCCTGCTATGATCAGGACTTCTGGTCAGATGTGGAATGCCGAGGGAAAACCACAAGACGCCAAGGCAACAATTCCCGATCGTTCTTACTCAGCAGTTTATCAAGCGATAATCGAGGACTGTAAAGCGCATGGTGCCTATGATCCGACCACCATGGGCAGTGTTCCAAATGTGGGATTGATGGCACAAAAGGCTGAAGAGTACGGGTCTCATGATAAAACGTTTCAGCCAACAGAGACAGGTACTATTCAGGTAGTTAGTGAGAGTGGAGAGGTGGTTTTAGAACAAGCAGTTGAAGCTGGAGACATTTTCCGAATGTGTCAGGTAAAGGATTTACCGATCCAGGATTGGGTCAAACTTGCAGTAACTCGAGCTAAAGCCACCGGAGCGCCTGCGGTTTTTTGGCTGGACCAAAATAGAGCCCACGACGCTCAGTTGATCAGGAAAGTTAATAAGTACCTCTCCAAGCACGATACCTCAGGTTTGGAGTTATTGATCATGTCACCGGTGGAAGCAACCAAATTCTCTATTGAGCGCATTAGAAAGGGGCTAGATACCATTTCGGTAACGGGCAATGTGCTAAGAGATTACTTAACGGATCTTTTCCCAATTCTGGAGGTGGGAACAAGTGCTAAAATGCTATCTATTGTGCCTTTGATGAACGGGGGAGGGCTATTCGAAACAGGTGCAGGAGGATCAGCTCCCAAGCATGTTCAACAATTTGAAAAGGAAGGATATTTACGATGGGATTCACTGGGAGAGTTCTTGGCATTAGCTGCTTCACTGGAGCATTTGGCTGAGGCAGACAACAATAACAAAGCAAAAGTCTTAGGCGCTTCCTTGGACCAAGCAGCTGCCAAGTTTTTGGAGAACAACAAGTCTCCTGCCAGAAGGCTTGGAGGCATTGACAATCGCGGAAGCCATTTTTATCTGGCTATGTACTGGGCACAGGCACTAGCTGAGCAAAACCAAGATCCTGACCTTAAGGGTAAGTTTGCTTCAGTGGCGTCAAACCTGGAGGCAAGTGAAGAGAAGATCAACCAGGAGTTAATTGGAGCTCAAGGTGAAGCTCAGGATATTGGCGGATACTATCAGCCAGATGATGATTTGGTGGCGAAAGCGATGCGTCCTAGTGCGTCACTAAACGCTATTATAGAAGCAATTGCCTAATTGACTACTAAAACAAAGAGGCTTCAATAAGCCATTTTGTCTTACTAGCGATAGCCATAAGCAACCCCTGATTTTATGCTCCTGTTCACTCTTCTAATACCTTTGTCGTTGGTTTGGGATTGAATGTACACGATATGCGCTCCCATCTGCGCGGCTCGCTGTTTTATTTTCTTGGTAGCTTTTTCGTCGATTTTCTGAGCACCTGAAAACACGGTTGTAGCGGTAGATTTCACATAAAGATCGCCTTTTTTGGTCAATCCCTCAATGTCATCCGGATAGTCCGTGATGATAACCTTGTACCAATCCTGTGGTCCATTGATGGCCACTTTTTCTGAACCATCTGCCCGACGGCCAGAGGCAAATACTATTTCTTCGATACTGTTTTTACTCCTAGTATATTCGACCTCTTCATCGGGGTAGTTGAAAGTAACTGTCCTATCGGAGATGCTTGAGATATACACTGTCAGGTGCTCTCCAGTATGAAGCAGGATCAAATCTGGGTCAGCTTGTGCAGACGCATTTAGTACCATAACTAAGAAAGCAGAGGTAAGCAAATATTTCATAACGTTGTGTGTTTGTAGTTAGAATTAAACAGTGTCTTTGATTGATTGCATTTCTTTACAATAGGTTACCCTGGCCAAAAGAAAAGGCAGCTTGGGTAATCTACAGGCCGCCTCTTATAACACACTTCAGTTATAAATCAATACATACTTCATCTACGAAGGTGACACAGGCACTAACCGAGCCATTTCCCCAGTCCGGATTGAATGAGACGCCGTAATCTGCACATCCAGTAGCAGCTAAGCAGAATTCCGCATTAGATGAGATGGCTATGTCGGTGGGTGAAAAACCCAGGGAGATGCCGGCTTCTGGACTGGCCACAGTGAAGTCGAGAAACGCACTACTGCTACCTTCCAGACTGAACAGGTTCTGGGTAAGTATTTCACCGCTTACCTCGGTTTTACCGCCAATTACTACCAATGGAACATCAATCATTCCACTTAGCCTGGCACCATCCCAGCTGGATGCATTTAATGACAGGCTGCTTTGTAATGCAGTTACGCCAAAGTCGACTTTACCGTTAATCATTCCTTGCAGCATCAATCCACGTGCAGACACTTCACCGGTTACCTCCACCGCGGCTGCCTGCAATGGTGTTTTCAGGAAACCATCTAGGAATACTCCCTGGTTAGAATCTGCCAACAGATGCAAATTGGCAGCTAGAGTAGCCCCATCGCCAAACTTGATGTTTACCTCTCCTTCTCCTTCCAGGATAATTCCCTGATCAGTAATTTGCCCCCTTACCGAAATCCCTGCAAGACTGCCAGGAAGATTTACCTCTCCCAGTAAGAACGCGCCCTCATTAGAGACCTCTAAAGTCAGGTCTCCATTGAGGGATACACCATTTCCAAAGGAAATATCTCCATTGATATTTCCATAAAGTAGGAAGGTGCCATCGCTTTCAAGTTTGCCAAGTACTTCGGTACTACCAATTCCGAAGGGGAGGTCCATGTATCCTCCCAGTTCTATCAATTGTGGGGTAAAGTGGAAATATTGTTGTTGCAAGGAGCTGGATAATCCAGGTATACTTAGCTGGTACCGGTTCATCATGTAGAATTCCCACTCTTCCAGTCGCTCGCCAATGTTTACATACATCTGCCCATCCCGTGAAACCGAAGGTAGATAACTGGTAGCCGCCGCTCCTATAACCCGCTCTAGAAAGTCATTAGTATCCATGTCATACTCTCCGGCAAACCTGAGAAAGGTATTTCCTGATTCTATATTCTCTTGCAAGGTGGCTCTGCCCAATTCGATCTCAAGATCTAATGGTAACATGCTTAGAAGATCGTGACCAAAGAAAACCTTTCCGTTTACTCCCCTGGTATACAAGCCTTGGTCGAAGCCCATTTCAAATAAATTGGCCAATCCTAGTTTACTAAGCACCACAGTTTCTCCCTCCAGAAACAAGGGATACTTCTTAAGAGACATTTTCCCGGACATATAAAACCCACCGCTAAAATGATTGAAGTTTGTTCCACCAACGGTGGCTTCCAGTGCTGCACTGTACTCTAGAGGCATAAATTCAAATCGGTCATTTAGAGAAAGTCCAAATCTTACATCGCTGATAGTGGCTTTCACCTTATCTTTTTTGCTTTTGAAACGCTTAGGTTCACCATTTTTGGAAGAAGGCTTGGGTTTTTCTTTAATATCGTATTCGTGCATTTTACCATCAAAGAAAATGACTGGATCGGAGGGGTCGTAATATAGTTGATCGTAATCAAAGACAGCATTCTCGATCATCGCCAATCCCCCAGCTTCATCGGATTCGAATTCCGGATACGGATCCAGGGTGAATTTGAAGAAACAGGACTGATCGGCAAAGGGTAATTGAAAGCCATTCTCTTCTTCATCATTAAATATACTTCCAGAGGCATATTTGGTTTGAGCACCATAAATATCCGCCATTACCAATACATCGTTCAGGAAGCCAGCCTTGGGAAATTGTGCAGTACCATAACCTTCAAAAGATGTGATGGTTCCATTATTATCGCGTAACAGATCGAATTCGCCATTGGTTACAGCAATGGGTCCAAAATCTGAGTCTGAGAAGATGGTGCCCTTGATCTGATATCCAAGTTCATTAGCGTTTATCCGCTCCTGGTTCACAAATAGTCTGTTCGCATTACAGATATTATCCAAGGGCAGGTCGGCAGTTTGCCCATCTTTTATAAGCTCATCGGGGTCCTCCGGATCAAATATGTCTATGGGTTCTATTTCTTCCGTCTCACATCCGAAGAAGAAGCAGATCGCCATTAGGCAGAAAAACGACTTATAGATTTTACTGGGACTCATCGTAAAGATTTTTAATACTGTGAATATTTATTTATAAGTGGGACAGCCTGCAAGCCCCTTTTTGAAATTGAATCTATAACCCGCTTTTAAAAGCAGGGTGATATAGCTTGGACTGATCTCCTGTGTTTCGAAGCCACCAGCCAGGTACTGGCCGTTTCCTGCTAGGTGATATAGGATCTGTGGCCCAAGATGAAACTTTTTGATGCGATAGCTGACGCCGACGCCGACAATACCTCCCAAACCATAATCTTTTTCAGCCTTCTCCTGATAATTAATGATGCCATCGTATACATCATCGGTCAGTGTTCCCTGCCAATATGTGACTCCGGCTAGTGTGTAGGGGTCAAGCCTGGATTTAATTCCCAGTGCCCTCAGTAGTGAAAACTTGAGGCCGGCATATCCATTACTGGGCTTAAATAAGAAGATTTCCTGCTTAAAGGATGTATGAAATGTATACCCGGCAATTAAGCTGAACGGTGATTGAAGACTGCCATAGGTAACTGATATATCAATAGAAGATTGATGAGGGGCCATACCAGCCTGAAATGTATGAGACCAGACACCGTAACCACCGGCTAGTTCCAGATAGTATTGCTGAAATTTAGCTTTTTGCCGGTAAATTGGTTTTTTGAAACCAGGCCTTGGATCAGCTTGAATTTGGGACTTACTGAGAAACAGTGCCAGGCAGGAGATCAAACAGGCCCAGATTAACCTATTTCTACGTTGGGGAATATACTGCTTAGGAAAGACCAAGTTCATCGGCGAATGGTTGTGATTTATCCTTTATTGCAGGAAAGAGAAAATGGTTACCCCTATCCAGAGGTTTTAGTTAGAATGCGGGGGGCATATTACAGACTTAGGACTGTGTTTCCGACTTGAAAATCCTGGGATTGGTCTTAACAAATAGCAGTAACAATATTAGCGCCACCAGACCAACTATTACTGCCGACTGGATATCAAAATTTGCAGAAAGACTTACTGGATTGGGGTCACCTTGTGCAATAAACCCCGCCCAGTAAAATGGGTGGGAAAACAGATCGTCTGCATTTCCAAGATACGCTCTTTTGGCAGCTGCAAGTGCTTGATCTTTAGGTAATCCATCCGCTATACCTTCATAAAACAACTCCATAATATCCGCTGTGGCCTCATCCTGTGCTGGCCAAAGACTCATAACAATACTAGGACATCCTGCATAGGCAAATGCCCTGCCCAGGCTCATCACACCTTCTCCCCGTTCCAGCTTTCCAAAGCCAGTATTACAGGCAGAGAGCACCGCCATCTGGGCATCTAGCTGCATATTGTATAACTCCCATACATACAGATCACCGTCATTGATAGTATCCTCGGATATAGTGAACAACAACCTGGAATTTAAAGGATCCTGATCGTCTACAATAGCGTGAGTGGCCAAGTGAATGATGTCGGATTCCGGGGCTGTCAGCTTGAATTGGGATTCAGTTGCTGTTGCATCTTGAAACAGCTGTCCTGAAAAGTAACGGGCAATAATACTGGTTTCCCTTTTCGTACCCTTTAATTCAGAAAGGTTTCCTCTAATTGTCTCATCGGTCATTTGAGTAGTACTATTCTCAGCAAGAGCCCCTCTTTCATTAAAGGCTGGAGCAAACGCAAGGTAATCGAATTTTTTAGTCGAGTTCTCCCGTTCATTAGAGGCCAGTAAAGAAGTTGACGAAAAGGCATAATTAAAACTGTGCTTAAAGATCAGGTACTCCAGATCCACAAAACCCCTCTCAGTACCACGGTAAGCACTGGTCAGGATCTCAAATGGAAAGTAGTTCAATGACCCGTCTGGTATAACGGTTACATTTTTGTGCTGGATCATATCAGCTGATGGTCCTAGTAAATATTGATACAGGTCATGGCTTGCTTTTGCCATTTCATTCGAGAAGGGTAGCTTGTTATTTAGGCTTTCCCGCACCAGTTTTATTTGCTGGTGAAGATCCTCGGTAACGGGGTGACTGTACAGGATTTGTTCATTAGCATCAATGGCCATGGCAAAGAACTCATCTGAACCCATAAAATAGAGCATAAGCGCATGGTCCGGCTGTAAATATGATTGAACGGATTTAAGTGTCGCTACCTGGGTATTGTATTTAAGGGCATGGTATTCAGGATAAGTTTCAGAAATAGCTTGTAGTAGGCTATCGTAGGATTGACGGGTGATATACGCCTTATTTCGCCATTGAGTTTGGCCTTTTTGGTTGTTTTCGGACCGCACTCGAGTTTCATAGAAAGCCAGTCTGGATTTGAGGGCTCTTTCCTCCTCCACCAATGAATCCGGTATGTTGGCAAATTTCTTAGCCGCAGACTCCCGAATGGTGCTTAACAACATAAAAGATTTACTTTTTTCCATTACTTCAAAAGCCGACGCCAGGTATGACTTGTCACCGTGAATCTCATATAGTTCTTTGGCTACCACTAAGCTTCTTTCATAAATCTTGAGGTGATTATCTAGTAGGCTTTGCTTCGAACCCTGCTCCAGAAATCCAACCCTAAGGGTGTCTATAAGATTGACAGCCAAATCAAATGTTTCATGAGCGTGATCCAGGTAATCCGGATTTTTTTCACTCTGGTATAGCGTACGGAATGCCCAGGCTTTCTGTCCCAGAATTTCAAGGGTGGTGGGTAAAGTACTTAGCTCAGCAAGGGTAGGGTTAAACCGGTAATCTTCCTCCAGTCCCTGTACCAACGAGCCCAATGCGGTCTGGTAGTGCATTAGCGCAGATTCTACCTGGTTGTTTGCCATATAAGCTTCTCCCATTGACCGATAGGTCTCGGCAATTTTCGGATGGTAGTTGCCGAATTGTTTGGTGAGAATTGCCAGAGATCGATCAAATGATTCCAATGCACGGTCATACTCGCCAAGTTCAGTATAACAGAACCCGATATTGCGATGACTTTCGGCCTCGAAATTGGCTTGGTCATTCATAGTGGTCAGCCCTGAATTTATGGAAAGATTCAGGTGGTCAATGGCCAGTTGATACTGACCTAGCTTAAACAGGGCCACCCCAATCAAAGCATTGGATGATGCTTTCCCTGCCACTATATCCCGGTTTACCTCCTTGGTCTGGGTGAAGATTTGCAATGCTTCCCTAAAATAGGGGAGGGCTTTTTCATGCTCTTCAAGGTTTAGATATGCCTGCCCTGTGGTAAGCAGTGGAGTGGCATATCTGGAGTGTTCGCGGCCGAATGATTT
>JANQPK010000008.1 GCA_028289505.1 Cyclobacteriaceae bacterium | reverse complement strand
ATGACTGTGAGCAAATCCACCCATGCTAATGTGAAACTGTTTATCGCTTCGTCGCAGCTAACCAATCTCCAGGAGCTGGCTCAATCTGCTTCAGCGGTGCGGCCATTAACCCCATATACCAAGGCTGGGCCGGCGCATTACCCCCAGCGGCAGACCACTGTAATCACTAAAGGGTCGGAGGAAGGTATGTTGGCAGTGGATCAACTTTCTCCTCCTTACCACAATCCCTGGAACTGTCGCATGAAACTCAGCGGTCTAGATTTTATGTCAGATGCCAACCAGGCAGTGGTCTGCACTACCGATGGCGATGTATTCATGATCACTGGATTAACCAGCGGTGGTGACTCCCTGACTTGGCAACGGATTGGGGCAGGACTGTTTCAACCTTTGGGGATCAAAGTACTTCAGGATGAGATCTATGTCATTTGCCGCGACCAATTGGTGCGTTTAAGGGATTTCAATGGTGATGGGGAAACTGATTTTTATGAGAGCTTTAACCATGATCACCAGGTTACCGATCACTTTCACGAGTTCGCTATGGGACTGCAGGCGGATGCCCAGGGAAATCTTTATTATGCCAAAAGTGGCCGTCATGCCCGAGAGGCCCTGATCCCACAGCATGGTACTTTGATCAAAGTTAGCCCGGATGGCGCCCAATCTGAGATCATTGCCACCGGCTTCCGAGCAGCCAATGGGGTTTGTTTAAATCCGGATGGCAGTTTTTTGGTCACCGATCAGCAGGGTTACTGGAACCCCATGAATCGCATCAATTGGATTGAGCCATCTTCTACCCCGAAATTTTATGGAAATATGTGGGGTTACAATCCACCGGACGATACCACCAGAGCAGCCATGGAACCTCCCATGGTATGGGTGGATATGGAGTTTGACCGCTCTCCATCGGAACTGCTTTGGGTGGATAGTGAAAAATGGGGACCCTTAATGGGATCTCTTTTAAGTTTGTCCTATGGATTCGGCAAAATCCAACTGGTCCTTCATGAGGAGGTCGATGGTCAAAAACAGGGTGGTGTCATAGATATTCCCGGTGTAAAACTCTACACCGGGGTGATGAGGGGAAGGTTTAATCCGGAAGATGGTCATTTATATACCTGTGGCATGGAGGCATGGGGCACCAACCAAAAGATAAGGCCGGGCGACCTGTATCGAATCAGATATACCGGTAAAACCGTTCCCCTGCCGGTTTCTTTGAAAGCCCTGGAAACCGGGATCGAACTGGGCTTCGCTGAGGATTTGGACTCTGTGATAGCAGCCGACTTAAATAGATTCGAAGTGCAAACCTGGGATTTGTTAAGAAGCAGTCAATACGGTTCTGATCGTTACCGTCAGAACACCTTGACCATATCTAAATCAATTTTGTTAGACGACGGCCGTTCAATCAAGCTGTACATTCCGGATATCCAACCGGTAGATGTGATGACCATTTCCTATCGATTAAAGGACCGAAAAGGCAATCCCTTGCAAGGTAAAGTCCAGAACACCATACACAACTTAAGACCGGAACCTGATGTGTAGTATTTAGAATTGTTTTAACACTGCGTACAGGTTATATTAGGGCATGAGCTTTTATGCAGATTCGAACGGCACCAAAATATTCTACCAGATCAGGGGTGAAGGGGAGCCTTTGGTGCTGATTATGGGGTTTGGGGCAGATGGCAACCTCTGGGATCAACATGTAGTAGAGTACCAGAAGCATTTCCGATGTTATGTAATTGATAACCGGGGTGTTGGGAAGTCGGACCAACCACCCGGGCCTTACACTACCGAAATGATGGCCCAGGATGTAGTAGCGGTCATGGATCACTCTGAGCTTAGCAGGGCTCGGGTGGCAGGCATTTCTATGGGCGGTGCCATATCCCAACAATTGGCATTAAATCATCCTGATCGGGTACGCAGTTTGGCACTGATCAGTACCTGGCCAAAATTCAACCGCTATGCCAAAACGGTATATGAAAACCTGAAGAAATTACGAGTAACCAGCAGGCCGGAGGATTTTATGGAATTGCTGCAACTATGGATATTTGCACCCCCTTATTACGAGCACAGCTGGTATCTGTTGCAGGATGGTCAAAAAGATGCTGCTGCCAACACCAATCCGCAGTCTACCGATGGTTTCAACGGGCAATTGGATGCCTGTATCGAACATAACGTAGTGCACCGTCTAAGGGAAATAACCGTGCCTACCCTGATCACCGTGGGCGATATGGATATTTTTACTCCACCCGCCTTTTCCCAGCTGCTCCATGAGGGTATTGAGAGATCTGAATATGTCAATTTTCCCACCGGCGGACACGTACATCACTGGGAGGACCTGGAGCGTTTCAACCGGGTTACTACCGAGTTCTTTTTAAACAACTGATTTATGGGTAAGATAAAACTAGCCTGTGAAACCTATACCTGGCAGATGCCCGGTGAGCAGTACAAAGGCAAGCTAGACCACATCATGGGTATTGTAAGTCAAGCTGGATTTACCGGTATTGAACCTGAGACCAGCTTTTTTGGCGATCTTTCAGACCCTTTTAAAATGAAAGAGACACTGAATCAACATAAGCTGGAGCTAGCGGCATTGGTGCATGTTGAAGATTGGTTGAATCCCCAGGAAACAGTCCTAGAAAGGGAAAATGCGGACCGATGGATAGAATTTCTCCAGTATTTTCCGGACACGATTTACCTGCTGGTGCAAATGCCTGGTCAAGATCGGAAAGACCTGGTCGTGCGTCAGCAGAATTTGTTGAGTTGCGTCAATGCCATTGCAGAGCGAGCGGTAGATCAGGGAATCGTTTGCTCCTATCATCCCAACTCACCTGAAGGATCAGTTTATCGCAATCGGGAAGACTATGAGATACTGCTCAACGGTCTTAATAGTGATTTGATCGGGTATACACCAGATGTTGGACATATTGCCAAAGTAGACATGGACCCCTTAGAAATTGTGAAGCAGTACCGCAGTTTGATCAATCTGGTACACTATAAGGACATGTATGCCGATGGGAATTGGGCACCCACCGGAGCCGGGGTAATTGATATCAGGGGGATTACCCAATACCTAATTGATACAGACTATCAGGGTTGGATCGTTATGGAAGATGAGTGTGACCAAGCCATTGCAGATCCAGATGGGGTAACCCTCGATGATGGTCGCTATATTGAAGCCCAGCT
Organism: Cyclobacteriaceae bacterium; assembly: GCA_028289505.1. Taxonomy (GTDB): domain Bacteria; phylum Bacteroidota; class Bacteroidia; order Cytophagales; family Cyclobacteriaceae; genus SZUA-3. Next base: position 1,534 of record JANQPK010000008.1, on the reverse strand, counting down.
TAATCCGCTACTTCTTTAATTGAGTAAATAAACTAAATTCTGAAAATGAAATTATTCAAAATATTGTGTTTGGTCTTGCTGATTGGCAGTTGTTCGGATGCTCAAAAATCTCGGCAACAGACCGTGGTTGCCGAGACCATCCAGCCCGATAAACATTGGCTCATTTTTCCCGGACAGGTAGATAAACCTCAGATCGTATTGGTATCAGGAGATGAAGAGTATCGTTCTGAGGAGGCGTTACCACAAATGGCAAAGATATTATCTCAACAACACGGATTTAATTGTACGGTGCTTTTTGCACAGGATCCTGCACTCCCTGGTGTGGTGGACCCCAATTACACCAATAATATCCCCGGTCTTGCTCAACTTGACCATGCCGATATGATGATCATCTTTACCAGGTTTCGGGCGCTGCCGGACTCTCAAATGGTACATATTAACAACTATCTTAAAACTGGTAAACCGGTATTGGGCATTAGGACTGCTACCCATGCCTTTAAATTCAATGATATAGATTTTGAATCTGCCTATCTTCATTATGGCAATTACTACGAAAGTGAGGACCAGTGGCATGAGGGTTTTGGAAGACTGGTTCTGGGTGAGAAGTGGATCTCCCATCACGGCGAGCATGGTCATCAAAGCACCCGAGGGGTTCCAGCACCGGGGGCCGAAGACCATCCCATATTGAATGGTATTGAGGAGGGGAGTATCTGGGGTCCCACCGATGTTTATGGGGTTCGTTTACCCTTGCCAGGAGATTCCAGCCCCGTGTTACTGGGGCAGGTAATCAATCGGGCCGGCGAGCGTGATGACAACGATCCTCTTTTAGGTATGAGGCCCAGTGACTCCGAATTATCAGCGGACCAGAATGATCCCATGATGCCCATCGCCTGGACCAAGACCTATCAGATTCCAGAGGGTAAATCAGGAAAAGTCTTTGCCACCACTATAGGATCCTCCACTGATCTTTTGTCTGAGGGCACCAGAAGAATGATGGTGAATGCAGTATTCTGGTTGCTTGATAAAGATGTGCCGGATCAGGCCCAGGTAGATATTGTGGGCGATTATCAACCTTCACGGTTTGCCTTTCAGGACGATGCCTACTGGGATGAAAAGGCACTTGCGATTCATGATTTAAAGTAAATGCGACCTACGAGCATATTCTCTATGGATACCAAATGCTACCTTTTATAACTTTTTTTCAACCATGAGATTTAGCATACAAAGCTTCATTTGTGGTGTATTGGGGTTTTGGGCGGTAGTATCAGCAGGATGTTCAGAGAATCAGCTAAGACCTAATATCATTTTGGTGGTGACCGATGACCAAGGGTTTGGTGACCTGGGTATTCATGGAAATCCTTATATTCAAACACCAAACCTAGATGCATTCGCCAAGGAATCTCTCGAGCTAACCAATTTTCACGTCGGTACCACTTGTTCCCCAACTCGAGCAGGGATTATGACCGGAAGAAACGCCAATAGGAATAATTGTTGGCATACCATAGGCGGCTGTTCCATTTTACTGGAAGACGAG
>JANQPK010000432.1 GCA_028289505.1 Cyclobacteriaceae bacterium | reverse complement strand
GAATCCACAATTCAGCCTCGTTTCAGATGACTATCTGGGGCTTTCCGCTTTCCAGTTGAATACCTTGAAACCCTCTTTCGGAGACTTGGATGGAGACGGTAGAAAAGACCTGGTTTTTTCAGCTGCCGATGGTAGTGGTCAAACTAGAATTTATTACATGTTGAATGGTACCAACCAGGGATTCAATCCAGTGAACTCTACCCCGCAAACCCTTTCTTTTATTATTCAAGCAGGTGACCATCCCCACTTTGTTGATCTCAACGCCGATGGAACGGCAGACATGCTCTTAGGTAAAAGAACCGGGAGACTTGAGTATTGGGAAAATAATGCTTCCGGTGGTGACTTTTCTTTTGAACTGGTAAACGAGGCAGTGGCGGGAATTATCGATGATAGCTTTCGCAGAGAGTTGGTGCCACTGGCTTACGATCTCAATGGTGATTCAGGATTAGAACTAATTACTACTGATGCCACTGGTGTGATGAGAATATATACGGACTTCTTAGAAGCTGATGGATCCAATCCTGCCCAAATTTATGAAATGTTGATAGAGCCAACCCAAGAAGAAGCCAGTATCCGTAGTCGTTGGGGTAGAGGTGCTACTCTGGCCAGTGCAAACTTGAGCAATTCCCTACCTCACGTGGTTGTGGGCAGCAAAATGGGCGGATTATACCTGCTGGAAAACCTTAGCCTTCCAGGCAACGGAAATGGTGGATCTGAGTTTACCATGGAACTGTTTCCCAATCCTGGAATCGATTTGGTGACATTACGGGGCAATCAAAACTTTACTTATCAGATTTATAACAGTCTGGGCCAGTTGATTTTCGGAGACCCCCTTGCTCCCAGCGCATTACTAATGCGATTTGATAGCAGAATTCTAGCACCAGGTATATATTTTGTGAATGGTACTTCCGAATCAGGATTGAGCGATGTGAAGCGATTGATTGTACCGTGAGCTCGCTTTACATCAGAAGGCTTGAAGGTTCTAATCCGGAAGCCAGAAATTATCCGCATCCAAATGGACCGGAAAGTTTTCCCGGTACCTGGTGAGCTCCTCCTTACTTAAAGTAATATTAAGCACAGTTTCACCATTCCGTTCAAGTCCTAAAACCGATCCTTTGGGGTCAATAGCCGCTGTGTGTCCAAGGTATTCGATGCCTTCACCATCAGTACCTACCCGATTTACACCAAGGCAGTAGCAGGCATTTTCAATAGCCCGTGCTTTCAATAAAGTGTCCCAGGCCGAAATTCTAGGAGCAGGCCAGTTAGCCAGGTATATCAATGCATCATACTCTGGATCGCCCTCTATTACCTTATTCCTGCTCCAAACGGGAAATCGCAGATCATAGCAGATCTGAGGTAGTATTTCCCATCCTTTCCAGGTTAAGACAGGTCTGTTATTACCCTGTTGATAGGTCTGGTGTTCGCCTGCCATCCTGAACAGATGTCGTTTATCGTATATCTTATAGGTGCCATCAGGTACCACAAAAATGGCTCGATTAAAATAGCCTCCACCATCTTTTACTATGTAGCTGCCCAATACCGCTGCCTTTGATTGCTTAGCCTGCAACTGCATCCACTTAAAGGTACGAGTTCCCATTGGTTCAGCTAGTCCCACAGCGTCCATGGTGAATCCGGTAGTGAACATTTCAGGGAGTACAATCAAATCTGTTGGGGATGAATTATTCCAAATCTTTTCTTCAAACATGGCCAGATTAGCCTCTGGTTGGTGCCAGTGAAGGTCACTTTGGAACAGCGATACCCTTAAATCTTGCATAATTTCTCCGCTGCTTTAGTCAAGGTGTCCGTGCTCTTGGCAAAACAAAATCGCAGTATCTTATTGTCGGTTTTGCGATTGTAGAACACAGAGGTTGGAATGGAGGCAACCGCATGATGTTTCGTCATCCAGGTAGACATCTCCGTATCTGGTAAATCACTGATATTCTCGTATTTCATCAGCTGAAAGTAAGTACCATTACAAGGCATGGGAACAAACCTAGAACCTTCCATTAGTTTCAGGAATAAATCCCTTTTCTGCTTAAAAAAATTGCCCAGGCTTAAGTAGTGTTTGGGCTCCTTTAAAAAATCTGCCAGAGCCATCTGAATGGGTGTGTTTACGCTAAAGGCCACAAACTGATGAACACGTCTTAATTCTTTGGTAATGGTTTCCGGGGCTATGCAGTAACCAATTTTCCATCCGGTTGCATGAAAGGTTTTGCCAAACGAGAAAACTGCCACTGCTCGTTGGCTCAATTTTGGGAATTTCAAAATTGACTGATGTTGATACGGTTCGTAGACCATATGCTCGTAGGCCTCATCGCTTACCACCAAAAGGTCATATCGCTCCGCTATATCTGTTAGTCTTATTAAATCTTCTTCGGTCAGTATACTACCAGCTGGATTATTGGGATTGTTAATTACTACTACTTTGGTCTTCTCGGTAATCGCTGATTCAAATTCTTCCCAATTGATAGTAAAGTTTGGCAACTCCAGCTCCAAATGAACCGGTACTCCCCCTGCCAACTTTACCGAAGGTGCATATAGATCGTATGCCGGGTCGAAAATAATTACCTCCTCACCTGGATGAACGAACGCGTTTAATGCAGCATATAACCCCTCAGTTGCACCTGCAGTTATGGTTATTTCTCTATCTGCATCAAAGGCACGGTCTATAGTTCGCTGGATTTTATTGGAAATCTCTTGTCGCAAAAATGGAACTCCCGGCATTGGTGCATACTGATTATAATTGCGCAACATGTAGTGGTGAACAAGCGAAATAAGCTCCTCACTAATCGGGTAGTCCGGGTATCCTTGCGATAGATTGATGGCATTAAACTCCGCTGCCATGGCAGACATTACTGTAAATATGGTAGTGCCCACTTCAGGGAGTTTACTGTTAATGGGAGGATGAGATGCGGTCATATCCAGGTTAATTACGCGCTTTCACCGGGAATCTCATTCTGTAATCTATGTCAACCTTACCCTTAGTAATCCCCGCCAACTTACCTTTTAGAATTCTTTTCTTGAAGTTTGAAATGTGGTCGGTAAATAAGATGCCTTCAATATGGTCATATTCATGCTGTACGATGCGAGCCCTCAGACCGGATAGCTCCTCTTCTTTTGCTTCCCATTGTTCATTAAAGTAGGTAATTCTCAGGTTGGGATCTCGCAAGATTTCTTCTCTTATACCCGGTATGCTCAGACAACCCTCTTCGAACGCCCAGGGTATCCCTTCGGAGTCGATAATTTCAGGATTGATAAACACTCTTTTGAAATCCGCCATATCCTCATCCATGGGTGCCCCATCTACTACAAACATTCTTAATGACTTACCAATTTGAGGACAAGCCAAACCAACACCGTGTGCCGCATACATAGTCTCAAACATATCAGAGGCTAAAGAGACTACGTCCAATTCATTTTTTTCTATATTCCTAGCTTTCTTTCTGAGCACTGGATCTCCGTATGCTACGATAGGGTAAATCATGGGGTTACATTCTTTTCCTGCAGGTAGGATTGCAATATTAAAGTTGCGCTAATCTTATCCAGATTCGATTTTTTTCTTCTAACACTTTTACGAAATCCACCATCAATCAAAGATTGTTTGGCCATTTTGGAGGTATAGCGTTCGTCGTGTTTGAGCACCGGTATGTTCCTGAACCTGTGCTGTAGGTGTTTTACCAGTTTATCCACTTGGTTGGTAAGATCAGTAGGGCTCCCATCTTCTTTTAAGGGATATCCTACCACAATCTCCTCGACAGGCTCAGCCGATATATAATCACTTAGAAAGACATTGAGGCGTTCGGGTGCGATAGTATCTAGTGGTGAAGCTATTATTTGGTTTGAATCGGTGATGGCAATTCCCACCCTGCGGGTACCGTAATCAATCGCCAAAATTCTGCTCATCTTTTAATTCGACCTCACCTTCAACTGAAGCAGCGTCTTCACTTCTTTTTCCAGCATCAACGCTTTTGGGAAAAGTATCTCGTCCTCAATTCTGGCATGAGTGATCAAACTTTTTTCGAATGATTCCAACTCAGCATATACAACCTTAATGTGCAGTGGGGCGTCGGCTTCCACAAAGTAGTCATTGGTTATGTTACGAATACCCTTCATTTCGTCATCATGAACATCATGATTGATGGCATGTTGTTGAATGGAGTACTTCTCCATTTCGTAATACACTTTTGAAGGATTGTAGCGATTGTTGGTCACATTTTTCAACAACAGCACATATCTGAACAAACTGTCCTCTTCTTCGTGGATATGGTAAATGAAGTCCTCCACAAACAAGGGAAATACAAACTTAAGGTCCTTTACTATGCTATGGTATTGACCAGATTTTTCTGGTAAATCCGAAACCAAAGTAGTGATGTAGGGAAGTCTTCTTTTTATGAACAGATAGTGCGCATGCTTTAAATACTCAATCACCAAATCGATGGGATATCCTACTAGTGCGATATCTTCACTTTCATCGGTCTGTACTGCCGATTCCAAACCATTAATCAACGCCTCAACACAAATACCTTTCTCCTGGCAGACTTGATGCAATGTCTGCTCGCTATAGTCGTAGAACTGGATGCCAAAATAATGTAGAACTGATGCATACAGGTAGTTTTCTCCAACAAGGTCCGATATTTTTCTTTGATTGAGGTCCAAGGCTATTACTCGTATTCACACAAATATAAAGAAAAGGTAAAGAAAATCTCTTTATCTTAAAATGAAATTATTGACATCGAAAATTGGTATATTTGGAACGTAATTTGCTGGTTTTCCGTATACTAAAGTTGCATGGGTCCGCGGAGGAGGTTCAGTTGGATTAATCCTATTAAATGTAATATTAACGCCAAGTTTGAATTTTAAGAACCACTCAAATACCCTACTTTAGACAATCATTGAAGGTAAAAATCGTGAATAAGACTAAAAATCAGAAATTTTATATACTGCTACCCATCCTGTTGGCTGTTACTTTGGCTGTGGGAATATTGACCGGTGCCACCATGGCTGATCCCAAATCCGGCAAAAGTAATTTCATTAGCAGCCTGGTAAAATTCAAAGAAATACTAACCTATGTGGAGCGTGATTATGTGGATGAAGTTGACGCTGAAAAACTG
>JANQPK010000426.1 GCA_028289505.1 Cyclobacteriaceae bacterium | reverse complement strand
TACCACTACTGATGACCCCAAACAACGCAAGACCGTAATGCAGTTGGTCCGAAAAGCCTGCCGGGAGAGGATCGTTCCAGTAGGAAGATTGGACCGGAATACTACAGGTTTACTGCTATTCACCAATGATGGTGATCTTCACAAGAAACTCAGTCATCCATCACATCAAGTTAAAAAGGTGTATCATGTTCATCTGGATCGCCCCATTCACCCAAATGATTTTCAGACAGTGGAAGAAGGTTTGGAATTGGAAGATGGACCGATTTCGATTGACGCTGTAGACATAGTCTCAAGTGACAAAAAAGAGCTGGGCATTGAACTACATTCCGGAAGAAATCGTATTGTCAGACGAATATTCGAACACCTCGGCTATGAAGTGGAGAAACTCGACCGCGTGATGTATGCTGGGTTAACCAAGAAAGATCTCCCTAGAGGAAAATGGCGGAAACTCAGCCCAAGGGAGGTAATCCAGTTAAAACACCTTAGGCAGTAGGCCGTTGGCAGTTGGCAGTTGACAATTGGCAAAGCTGTGCTAGTTATTGTTGTAAGAAATAGAGGCCTGAACAAAAACAGTCACGCTGATAGCGTGACTGTTTAAGTGGTGATGAGTGGACTCGAACCACCGACTCACGGATTTTCAGTCCGATGCTCTACCACCTGAGCTACATCACCTAAAATGAGTGGACAAAATTATATAAATTTATCAGTGCAGCAAATTTTTTATTAATTTAAACCTTGGCGTACGCTGCGTAGTTGCGGCATCTTTAAATGACCTTGATTTCCCAAATTTCCTTTGTGCTAGTGGCAGCTTTCTTTGGCTTTTTTTTAGCCAGAAGAATCAAAAACATCAGAGCGAATATTCAGTTAGGTCGATCAGAAAATCGAAACGATAACCCAGATAAAAGGTTGAAGAACATGTTTTTGGTGGCTTTCGGTCAAAAAAAGATGTTTAAGAGGCTGATCCCGGCATTACTACATTTACTGATATATGTAGGGTTCTTAGTAATCAATCTGGAAGTTTTGGAATTTATCCTAGACGGGTTACTGGGAACGCACCGATTATTCGCCCCATTTTTGGGTGGTTTTTATACTTTTTGTCTTAATCTTTTTGAGTTTATGGCCCTGGGTGTAGTGATCAGCTGCGTAGTATTCCTAGCCAGGCGGAATCTATTAAAATTGTCCAGATTCTGGGATGCTGAAATGACCTCCTGGCCACGCCTGGATGGTAATCTAATTCTTATTATTGAAATTGTACTGATGGCGGCCATTTTTACCATGAACAGTACAGACCAGATTTTACAGGAAAGAGGAGCAGGCTATACCACTACCGGAACCTTTATTATTAGTGCCCAATTGATGCCGCTTTTCGAGTCTCTGTCTACCCAGGCACTGGTGATGGTAGAAAGGTTTGCCTGGTGGATACATATCATTGGTATTCTGGCTTTTGCGCTATACGTTACCTATTCAAAACATTTGCACATTTTTATGGCCTTCCCCAATACTTACTTTGCCAACTTGGAAGCTCCAGGAAAAATGGTCAACATGCCTGAAGTAACCAAAGAGGTCAATATTATGATGGGACTGCAGGCAGAAGAGGGAAGCGCTGAACCCCCGCCCACCCGGTTCGGTGCAAAAGATGTCCAGGATCTTACCTGGTATAACATTATGAATGCCTATGCCTGTACCGAATGTGGCAGATGTACCTCGGAATGTCCGGCCCATCTCACCGGTAAAAAACTATCGCCTAGAAAAATCATGATGGATGTTAGAGACCGAGTAGAAGAAATTGGGCAAACAGGTGAACAGAATGGAAAATCTTTACTCGGTGATTATATTTCCAAGGAAGAAATCTTTGCCTGCACCAGCTGTAATGCTTGCGTGGAAGCCTGTCCGGTCAATATCGATCCATTGAATATCATCCTGCAATTAAGGCGGTATACTGCAATGGAAGAGTCTTCCAGTCCTGCCGATTGGAACAACATGTTTTCAAACATTGAAACTAATTTCGCCCCCTGGAAATTTCCGGCGGCAGATCGGTTTAATTGGAGTAAAAAATCATGAGCGCAAATAACAATGTACCCACTATGGCGGAACTGGCGGCAGCTGGAGAAAAACCCAACATTTTATTTTGGGTAGGTTGTGCTGGTTCCTATGACCAACGTTATCAGAAAGTAACTCAAGCTTTGGTTGAGATTTTGAATCACTTGGACATTTCTTTTGCTGTATTAGGACCGGAGGAAAGCTGCACCGGCGACCCTGCCAGACGGGCTGGCAATGAATTTCTGTTCCAGATGCAAGCTGCAGCTAATATTCAGCTATTAAACGGTTACCAGGTTGAAACCATTGTAACCGCTTGTCCTCATTGCTTCAATACCTTGAAAAACGAATACCCCGAGTTGGGTGGAGATTATGAGGTGATTCACCATAGTGTTTTCTTGCAACGTTTGATTGATGAAGGACGTCTGGTAATAAAGGAAGGGGGAAGTTTCAAAGGAAGGAAGATCACCTTTCACGATTCGTGTTACTTGGGTAGGGCTAATGGGATCTACCAGGCCCCAAGAAAAGTCTTAGAAACCTTGGATGCCGAATTAGTTGAAATGAAACGGTGTCGCACCACTGGTCTTTGTTGTGGTGCTGGGGGAGCACAGATGTTTAAAGAGCCTGAAAAAGGCAATAAAGACATTAATAATGAGAGGGTAGATGAAGCTATTGATACCGGAGCTGAAATAGTAGCGGCAGCCTGTCCTTTTTGTATGACCATGCTTTCTGATGGCGTAAAAGGTAAAGGAAAAGAGGAAGAAGTCAAGGTATTGGACTTGGCTGAACTAATTGCACAGAACAAAGGTTAAGCATTTGACATGTTTGTATCATTTAACACTTTAGCTGACGAATCCAGAATATGGATCTATCAAGCAGAACGAGAATTAAACCAGGTAGAGCAAGAGCAGATTAGAAAGCTTGGACGGGAGTTTATTGGTCAATGGGCCAGTCACGGTCAACCATTGCAGGCTTCTCTTGAAATTTTGTTGGACCGCTTTTTGGTAATAGCAGTAGATGATCGGCAACTGCCTTCTGGGTGCTCTATTGATGCTTCAGTGGCATTTGTACGGGAAATAGGTGAAAGACTGCAGTTAGATTTCTTTAATCGCACCAAAGTCCCCCTGATGGATAATCAATCAGTAACAGTATTGCCGTTGACAGAATTGAAGGATCAAATAAAGAAAGGGGAAGTATCAGAGGAGTACTTATTGATCAACACTTTGGTATCGACTAAAGGAGACCTAACAAACTGGATAGTACCTATTAAAGAATCTTGGTTGAACAGGTATTTACCTCAACCGCAGTCTTAGTAAAGTATATTTAATAAATTAGAGTACTGCTGATAGGAAAAAATATTTGGCATGAAACTTCGAAATATTTGCTTATTTGGACTAATCCCTTTGTTGGCATGGTCCTGTGCTCAAAAAATTGCCGGTCCCAAAGGGGCAGATGGTAGTTTCGATTTAGGAGAGTACGATGTGGCCATAGCAGGTTACGAGGGGATGCTTGAGGACAACCCCAATGACCCAAGGATTAATTATCAGATTGCTGAAAGT
>JANQPK010000421.1 GCA_028289505.1 Cyclobacteriaceae bacterium | reverse complement strand
GAGTTACACCATTTCCAACGCTACTTTTGCTGACGAGGGCGATTATCGGGTGATTGTTTCAAACCGGGCGGGAGATGTCACCAGTAATAATGCCAGCCTGATTGTAAACCCAGTGGCACCAGTGATTATTTCTCATCCACAGAATGTGGCCATATTGGAGGGAAGTACTGCTGAATTGAGTGTTGCTGCTTCTGGCTCTGGTAACTTGTTTTACCAATGGCAGAAGGATGGAGTTGATATTCCAGGAGCCACCTCAAAGGATTTAAGCATAAGCAACGTTTCGCAGAGTGATGCCGGAAGCTATCAAGTGATAGTATCAAACAACGCAGGTAGTACAACCAGTAGCAGCGCCAGCCTTTCGATAAATGTTACGGTTGAGGCTCCCGGCATTATCGCCCAACCAAATAGTTTAACAGTATACCAAGGTGATGGGGCTTTATTTACGGTAACGGTTGGGGGTACTGCCCCATTTAATTATCAATGGCAGAAGGACGGGATTGACATCAGTGGGGCAAATTCAAATAGCTTGAATATACCCAATACCTCAATCGATGATGCTGCGGAATATCGAGTGGTAGTGACTAACAGCTCAGGAACTGTGATTAGCAATACCGCTACTTTAACAGTAGATCAAGTAGTGATAGCACCTAGCATAAGCGATCACCCGGATGACGTAACAGTACTAACTGGTGAGACTGCAAGTTTCGCTGTATCTGTGACAGGGACTGCACCTTTTAGCTATCAATGGCAAAAAGACGGACAAAATATTTCTGGCGCTGTATCATCCAGATATGAGATTTCCTCGGTATCAGCAACAAATAGTGGTAATTACCGAGTTTTAATAAGCAATGATATGGGAACTGTTAGCAGTCAGAGTGCTGAGCTTTCCATTCTTTCTTCTCCTCCAATTTCAGTATCAGCTGAAGTAACTCCCGCTATATGTGAAGGAAGTAACGGAAGTATCATATTGACTGTAACCGGTGGCACTGCACCCTACCGCTATAGTTGGTCAAATGGAGTAACTTCCAAGGACCTAGCTGACCTCAGTCCAGGCACCTATGATATTGTGATCACCGATGCGACAGAAAAGACTTTCACCGGAGGGTTTACAGTAGGTCAGATCGTAGAGAATCCTGTGATTGATTCAGAGATTGTACATGCCTCATGTTTGAACAACGATGGATCTATATCATTGACGAACTCCACCTCTGATACCTATTCTTTTGAGTGGGATCATGGCCCAACGGGACCGGAGTTGAGCAATTTAGAAGCCGGTGACTATTTTGTGACGATCACCAATCAATATGGCTGTCAAACTCGAACCAGGCATACCGTGAATTCATCATTGGGGCCAGCTAAGCCTCGCATCCGTCAAACGGAAGATTCGCTATATGTGGAACAAATGGCAACTTCATACCAATGGTACCTTGAGGGTAATCTTATACCTGGAGCAGAAGCATCTTATTTAAACATTTCGCAGACAGGAACTTATTCTGTAGCTATTACCAATGATATCGGATGCGCAGTTTCTTCAGATCCTTATTCAGCAAATTATGCTGGTGTTGAACCAGAGGTTGCGGTGTCTTCACAAAATGATATTCTAGGAGTGGATATATACCCTGTTCCTACCACGGACAAATTGACGCTTGACATGATTATGAGTAATCCTTCGCCAGTAAATATTCAGATTTTCAGTATCAGAGGGGATTCCCAAATGAATGAACAGTTTGAATCAGGATCTAGTAGCTTTAGCAAGGATATCGATGTATCCACTTATCGCAGGGGTATTTATCTAATTAAGGTTAATGCTGGTAATGAAACCTTGGTGCGGCGTTTTATAAAACTTTAGTCCTTCTTGGCAGTATCCGGTATACGTTCCCGGTTTTTAATCCCCAGATGGAAGAGTTCATCAAAGTATCTTTTATTCTGAAGTGATAAAAAGCCCAAGCTTAAAAACTGCAATGCCAGAATTAAGGTAGTACCGCCGACAAAAAATGAGTATGGTCGTTCTTGAAATACCAATGCCACAGCTTTAGTGAATTGTGATTCAAGCCCGGTGGCCTCCATGGCAACCTCCGGAAACGCATTAAAGGTGTTAATAAAGATCCAGGCTAAAACGTAAAGGCAGATTACCATTACTATTCCTCCGATTGCCATGAAGAACATATAAGGCCGAAAAATAAAACTGGTAACTAATCCCGATAGAATCCCTTTAAATATCCTTAGGCTGCTGGTTCTTTGCTTACCCACAGCTTTTTGAGCGGACCAATCAAGATGGGCGGGAATCTCAATAATTCTTGCCCTCATTATGTTCGCTTTTTGAATGATCTCCGGATTGATATCGTAAGACGTGGCTTTAAGATTTAAGCCTCTCAGGAACTTCCCATTATATGCCCTGGCCATACTGGTAAAGGTATAGATATCCAAGTTTGATGAGATTCTCATTATCCGGTTTACTACCTTGCTCAGCAGTAGGCGAAAGAAAGGAACAGCTGTGTTCTTGCCGCCTTTCATATAAGGTGAGGCAATAACCACATCTGCTTCTGTTTCCTCTATTTCCTCAAGCAGCTTTTCAATATGATCCGGCGAGTAGCTCAAGTCAATATCAAGTACCACCACATAGTACCCTTGGCTATTTTTAAAACCAGTAAGTAAAGCACCCCCTAAGTTTCTATTCTTCCTATGATGAAAAACGGAAACACAATCGAAGTTGGTGGCCAGCTGATCAGCTATTTTGCCCGTTTTATCGCTACTACCATCATTGACAATAATAATGTCAAATACATAGTGTCCACTCAGGGAGCTCAAGTAATCAAGCAATCGGGTGACATTCCGCTCCAGAATGGCCTCCTCATTAAAAGCGGGTAATACGATAGATACAGTTTGTCTCTTTTCTTTTAGATCATTCATACTGCAAGCTTAATATTCTGGAAAGCTTTACTTAATTCAAGAAATTCAGATTCTGAAAGTTTAATTCGATTGGCGGCCCGAAATGGTTTCAATACCTCCGACAATTCCCGGGCATCGATAGCAATATTCAAGCATTGGCGAGCTATGTCGCTCACGATTTTGGCTGGATTCGCACAAAAATCTTCGTAGGGCACAACCATAAACCGGTCTGCGCCAATCCTTTGCTGTTGTTCCTGGATTAAGTTTTTATGGGTTATTATATCATAACATAAACTTTCAAAATAGTTGCCAATATCCTGTGATGCATCAAAATCTACTCCATAGCTTACCTTTTCATTTGCATTTATAAACCTCCTGGCAATAAGGTGGGATTGAGCAAGGAAAAGTGGGTCCCGATCTAGGCATATGAAGAAAGCATTTTTCAAGATTGGAGCGATCAAGCTTGCATACGTACTAAGGCTGTTGTTCTTGTTTACCAGCGGCTTTTTGGCATAAGCTTCAACTGCATTAAAAAACTCAATCATATCCTTACTATCGCCCTCTTTTATGCTGTTGGGAACCTTTCTACGGTCTTTTCCAATCCAACGGTCCCATAGGTATAAAGCATCATTTGGACTGCTAGGGCGAGATGTTCTTCCATAGAATGACCGGAATTGAATCTTTTGATTGTCGTTTGGAACGAAAAAACTAAAAAGCTTTAAGGCTGTAATAGGTGACCTGGGAAAAATACTGGTAAGGTTATTAAAATAATATACAGGTAGGTGCTTCATCAGTACCTGAGCAACCAGTGTGGTGCCACTTCTTGGCGGACCGCATACAAAGATTTGTGGAAGTTGCGAAGGAGGGGCATTATGATATTGCCGTTTTTCAAATATTTGCAAAAACCAATCTAATGGGGTAACCACTATACCCAGAAAGGCATAGATCATGGCCAACCAGGCTTCTCGTTTTCCTGATGTTATGAGGTTTCTGGTCAGTTTCCAAATGTTCCCGTAATTCGATGGCACATAGGTATGTAGCCATTGCTTTAGCTTTGATTCTTTTTGCGGTACGTTATTTGATCGGGTAGGCATCTGTGAACCTTCTATGCACTTTTTAAATTAATTGCTTCAGTCTTTGTGGAGCCATTGTCAATAATTGTCTGAGCGTGGGTGGCCATAGTTGCAGGAACGAAGTTTGCCTTTATTAAATCCATTACCTTTTTCATCACCGTTATTTTTTTGTGACTCTCAATATTCATGGCCGGGAAAAATGATAGTTCCTCTGTATCATCACAGCCTATAAAATCCAAGGGGTGAAGCAGTATGGATGGCTGTACCTTAAAAATTCTAAACAAACCAATGACCAATTTGAAATAGGCTATCGCCAACCAGGGACTGAAAGTACTTAAATAAAGAATGTAACTGGTATGTATAGGCACCTTGAAAAGTGGCATGGTTGATACAGGTATTTCCAATAATCTCTTATCGCCAATCACCCATGTATAAGGTCGAATAGATCGCAGTCCATCCTTCCAACTTCCAAACAGTCCCTTACGTTGTTCTTTTTCCTCCTTTGACATTTTACTGGTCCATAGAAAATATGCTCTAGCCAGTGGATTC
>JANQPK010000088.1 GCA_028289505.1 Cyclobacteriaceae bacterium | reverse complement strand
AAATCATTGAGGAAGACCTGGCATTATGTGAGTTTGTCGATGTGTCGAAACACCCAGTTCAATCCATTGTTAGGGACGGTATCGATTTAATGATACATAGTTAATGAAAGCACTTAAGGATATATTGGATCAACAAAGGCCCCTTTTTCAAAAGGGGGGTAAATTTGAGAAATTTTATTACCTGTTTGAAGCTGGTGAAACATTCCTGTTTACACCATCACATACTACCCCCTCTAAAGGGGTTCAGGTTCGAGATGCAGTTGACCTTAAAAGGTTAATGATGACAGTAGTGATCGCCATGATTCCTTGCCTGTTGTTTGGTATGTGGAATGTAGGACATCAACATTATATTGCTATCGGAGAGGTAGCGTCCTTTATAGAGAAGTTTTGGGTGGGCATTTACGTGGTGGTTCCCATGCTGCTGGTTTCTTATACCGCTGGAGGTTTAGTTGAAGTTGTATTTGCGATCATCAGGAAACATCCTATTAATGAAGGATTTCTGGTAACGGGGATGCTGATACCCTTAGTATTGCCCCCTACTATCCCTTTATGGCAGATCGCCTTAGGTACCATTTTTGCAGTAGTAATCGCAAAAGAAGCCTTCGGGGGGACCGGTATGAATGTGCTTAATATCGCCATGACCGCCCGGGCTTTTCTTTATTTTGCCTATCCTGGCCAAATGTCAGGTGATGTCTGGACTTATCTTGGTGACGCCAGTCCGGTTGAAGGATACTCAGGAGCAACTGCCTTAGCGGTGGCATACGAAACTTCGGTGGCGGGAACCAGTACGGTAGTGGCTTCATTGGGAGATAGCTGGTACGCAAATCTGTACGATCTCAAGAACTTATTTCTTGGGGCCATGCCTGGTTCGGTAGGAGAAACCTCCGCTCTAATGGCACTTGTGGGAGCTGCAATTCTGATTATTACAGGGGTTGGCAGCTGGAAGATCATAGTCAGCGTTTTCGGTGGTGCCTTATTTATGGGCTATCTGTTCAACCTATTGGGGTTGAACGCATTTATGCAAATGCCACCGCATTACCACTTAGTGATTGGAGGATTGGCGTTTGGTGCAGCATTTATGGCCACTGATCCGGTTACAGCTTCTCATACCGAAACTGGTAAGTGGATATACGGGGGACTGATTGGGGTGCTCACGGTAATAATCAGGGTTTTTAATCCTGCGTACCCAGAGGGTATTATGCTGGCGGTGCTGTTGATGAACGTATTTGCTCCGCTGATTGATTTTTATGTGGTTCAGGCAAACAAGAAAAGGAGGTTAAGACGTGCAACAGTCTAATGCATATATCATAATTTTTTCCATCATCACTACCATAGTCTTGGGTGGATTGTTATCTGTGGCTTCAGTAGGTCTCGGTCCCAGACAAAAAGTGCAGGTGGAATTGGATACCAAAAAAAGTATCCTAGGTGCCGTAATGGAGGTCCAAAAAACAGATGATGTGCTGGGAATATATGACCAAAAGATCGAGTCACTGGTAGTAGACATACAGGGCAACCAGGTGGAGACCGATGAGTCTGGAGCACCCGTGGTGGCTGAGAACATATCAATCGAAAAAAATTACAAACTGCCGCCGGAGGAACGACTATATCCTGTATTCCTGTTCAAAGGGGATAATGGAGAGGTTGACGCTTACATACTGCCCATATATGGAAACGGTCTTTGGGATGTAATCTGGGGATTTGTAGCACTTGACAAAGATCTCAAAACCATCAAGGGTGCGGTGTTCGATCATAGGGGAGAGACCCCTGGCTTAGGCGCCCGCATAGCAGAGGACGCGGTACAATCAAGATTTGTAGGAAAAGAAGTGTATGACCCCAACGGAACATTGGTCTCGGTCAGCATGCTCAAGGGAGAGGGCAATGCGCCTGAATCCTTGGACGTTCATACTGTTGACGGGTTAGCAGGAGCTACTATAACCGCAAGGGGGGTCAATAACATGCTGCAAAACTACTTGGAGCATTATCAGAGTTATTTACAGAAAATTGCATCTTAAAGATAATCAATATGGCAACTGAAACTTTAGAGCAACCGATAGTTAAGAAAGAACGTAGTGAAAGCTTGTTGTCCAAAAGACGGCGCAAGTTTGTAACGGATCCGCTCAACGATGATAACCCCATTACCATCCAGGTATTGGGTATTTGTTCCGCTTTGGCTATTACCCTGAAGATGGAGCCAACATTGGTAATGTCTATTGCGGTACTTTTTGTGATAGTCTTTTCCAACCTGATTATTTCAGTTTTTCGAAATCTGATACCAAACAGGGTTAGAATCATTGTTCAGTTAGCGGTTATCGCTTCTTTGGTAACTTTAGTTAATGAAGTGCTGAAAGCATATTACTACGATATGTATAAGGTACTTTCGGTATACGTTGGACTAATCATTACCAACTGTATTATCATGGGGAGGCTAGAGGCCTTTGCCATGGGTAACAAAGCTTGGGACTCTATACTGGATGGTTTCGGAAGTGGATTCGGATATGCCTGGATTATACTGGCAGTTGCCTTCTTCCGGGAATTATTCGGGTTTGGGTCATTATTTGGCTTTGAAGTATTCAAAGCAATTGGGATAGAAAACTTCCCCAACAATGGGTTGATGGTGACTCCGATCGGGGCTTTCATGATCATTGGCATCATCATCTGGATTCAAAGAACTAAGTCGGGATACGTAGAGCATTAACATATGGAACTGATAAACCTTGCAGTAAGATCTATATTCGTTGAAAACATGGTATTCGCATACTTCTTGGGTATGTGTTCCTACTTGGCAGTGTCAAAAAAGGTAAGCACCGCAGTGGGTCTTGGGCTGGCAGTAATATTCGTACTGACCATAACGGTACCTGCTAACTGGATGATTAAAGAGTTTATTCTGAGAGAGGGAGCGTTGAGCTGGTTAGGTGCTAGCTTCGAAACTGTTGATCTGAGTTTTCTCCAATTTATCATGTTCATTGCCATCATTGCTGCCATGGTGCAATTGGTGGAGATGGTGATTGAAAAGGTATCTCCCGCATTATATGGATCACTAGGTATTTTTCTTCCCCTGATAGCAGTAAACTGTGCCATTCTGGGATCCTCTTTATTTATGGTACAAAAAGATCTGAACGTGGTAGAATCAGCAGTCTATGGATTCTCCTCAGGGATCGGATGGTTTTTAGCCATCATAGCGTTAGCGGCGATCAGGGAAAGGTTGAAGTACAGTAATGTACCTGACGGACTTAAAGGGCTGGGCATTACATTTATTATCACTGGATTGATGGGATTGGCCTTCATGTCGTTTATCGGAATATCGATTTGATCTAGGATCGAATATCTAATATCTTATATATGATTTTAGATGTTCTATAATTGATCTTAGATATTAAATTGCTACCGTGTTCCAATTTATTCCAAAGTACTTCCTGAGAGGGCTACTATTTGTTGTTCCTATAGCCCTGACCATTTACATTATTGTTATTTCCATTCGCTGGCTTGACGGTTTGATTGACCTGGAGATTCCCGGTCTGGGCTTGTTGATTATACTGGGTTCAATTACCGTTTTTGGTTATTTGGGAAGTTCTTTTTTAGCCCAACCGGTGATTAAGTTCTTTGAGGGTATCATGATGAGGCTGCCCTTTGTGCGTATTATCTATACCTCATTGAAGGATCTGGTATCTGCTTTTGTGGGAGATCAAAAGAAATTCAATGAACCGGTTTTGGTGGATTTATTTCAAGATGGCTCTGTAAAGCGAGTAGGTTTTATCACTCAGGAGGATATGGCTAGTATTGGTGCTCCCGGTTTCGTTGCCATCTACTTCCCACACAGTTATAACTTCTCCGGAAATCTGGTATTGGTTCCCAAAAATCAGGTAAAAGCATTAAGTATGTCTAGTACAGAGGCAATGAAATTTGCTGTTTCTGGTGGGGTTTCGGGTTTGGTGCCCACCAGCAACGCATAAGGGATGCGGCAACTGCATCTCTTTGCGGACCCTGAAGCGTCCTCTTTCAAGAACTTCACCATTTATCGCTCTTCGGCAGGATCAGGGAAGACTTTCACACTGGTTAAAGAATACCTGAAGATCGTATTGCGCAACCCCCAGGATTATCAGCATATCCTGGCCATCACCTTCACCAATAAGGCTACCGAGGAGATGAAGATCAGAGTACTGGATGAGTTGAGAGATATGGCTCACGGGAAGCAAACGGATATGAAAGGGGTCATTCAAGATGAGTTTCAACATTTTCCACAAAAACTCAACATTCAGGACAGGGCACAAAAAGCGCTAACCAACATACTCCATAATTATTCCAAATTTGCCATTAGTACCATCGACCATTTTTTTAGCCAGCTGGTGCGAGCCTTGGCCAGGGAACTTAAGCTTAGCCTCAATTATGAGATTGATGTAGATGATGATACTGCTATGGAGGAGTCATTGCAGCTACTGTATGAAAACTTGGGGCAAAATGAAGAGCTTAGAAGCTGGGTAAGGGATTTTGCTTTTAGCAGGATCGATGATGATAAAGGCTGGCAATTGGATTACACCCTAATCGAATTTGGTAAGGAATTGTTCAAGGAGAAATTCCACCAGGGGTTCAGCAAAATTGAGAAAGACAAAGTAAACATCCAATCTCTGCGGAGACTGGAGCAACTTCTGCAAGCCACAGAAAGGGAGTATGTGCAACGGATGAAGGACCTGGCAAGACAAGCCAACAAATTGATCAAAGATCACGGACTTAGTAAAGATGACTTCAAGGGGAAGAGTAGAGGAGTGGCCAATACTTTCGACAAAATAATTCGGTTCAACAATCTGGCTTTAACTGCAACCTTTAAACAGACAGCCAGTGGTTCTGCACCCTGGTATACTGCCAATAGTCCCAAGAAGAAAGAAATCGACTCATTAGTTGAATCTGGATTTGGGCAGGTAACCTTGGAGATCTACCAATACCACCAGTCTCATTATCAAGGCTATATAACCGCCAAGCAATTGCAGCGACATATTTACAGCTATGGGTTACTCGATGCAATTAGTGAACAATTAAAGGTATACAGGCAGTCCAATAACCTTATGCTCCTGTCCCATAATAGTTTCCTTTTGCGAGAGGTGATCTCTGACAAAGAAGCCCCATTTCTATTCGAAAAACTGGGAAGCTATTATCGTCACGTACTGATCGATGAGTTTCAGGATACTTCAACCTATCAATGGGAAAATTTAAAGCCGCTGATTACGAACTCTTTAGACGATAGGAACCATGTATTGCTGGTGGGTGATGTAAAACAATCTATCTACCGCTGGCGAGGAGGCGACCTGAATCTACTGCTCAATAAATCGGTGCAGCAATTAGCCCTATATCAAGATCAGCTACAGGAGGAAACTTTGGTGAAAAACCGCAGAAGCGCTCAAGAGCTGGTGACTTTCAACAACCGGTTTTTCAAAGTAGCCTGTGAGTTACTGCTATACACCAAGTACTTACCTCAGGACTCCAGTATGCTAACCTCCGTTTATCAGGAGGTAGAACAGGAACCGGTGCTAGAGGTTGATGGAGGGGTAACCATACAGTTCTTTGAACGCAATGACAATCATTGGCGACAAGACACCTTGAAGGCAGTTACCGGTATAATCAAAGACCATGTAACCCAAGATGGGAAATATGGCCATTGTTTAGTGCTCTGTGACCGGAATGTGGAAGTGGCGGAAGTCTCCCAACATCTATCTTTGGAAGGTATTCCAGTTGATAGCGATCAGGCACTAAAACTTTCCAGTTATTGGGCCATAAGGATGCTTATCAGTGGAATGTACCTGTTGTTGGATCCCAAAGATGAACTGGCCCGTGCCGAGATGGCATTTCTTTATCAACGCGGCAACAAGAAGTCCGAGCCGGACTATCACCAATTGTTTACGGAGTCCTGCGATATTCCCCAGGGGTTGCTCGAAAAGTATCTTCCACAAGGCCTAGTAACCCAATGGGATCGGCTGGCCAATCTTAACATTTTCGAATGGGTATCCCAACTCATCTCCTTGCTGGTCGACTCCCAAGAGTCCGACCCGTTTCTAAGTAGGTTCCTGGAAGTTTGTCTTGAGCAGAACAAAAAGGGATTGACCACTGCCAAGAACTTTTTGGAGTGGTGGGAATCAAATAAGGAGGAGCAGATGGTGATTTTTCCTTCTCATCAAGATGCGGTTAAGGTCATGACCATTCACAAAGCCAAAGGTTTAGAATCACCCATAGTGCTGTTACCCTGGGCCGATTTTGAGATCAAACCCTATAAGGATACGCTTTTTTGGACTGATAAACTTCCGGTTTCATATGGGGATTACAAACTGTTGCCTTTGAGCTTTACCAGTGATCTGATAGATTCCCAGTTTGCTGGTGCCTATCAGCAGGAATTGCTGGAAGGACTCACTGAGGGCCTCAATACTGTTTATGTGGCATTCACCCGGGCCAGGCAACGATTACATGTGTTTAGTGTAAAACCGTCAAGGAAAGTGGCCACCGACGACCTGGGCAATCTATATAAACTATTATGGGAGATTTGCCACCAGCCTGAGTGGGAAGCGGCCTGGAACCCCCAAACCAGCCAATTAAGTATTGGTGACCCCAGCGCGACTATCCAGCAAAAAAAAAACGACGACATCCCATCAGTGCCCATAAAGCGTATGAGGATAAATTCCTTCCACCAGAAAGTGACCATTAGATCAGGGAGTCAAAGAATGTTTACCCTCTTGGATAACTATCATGCCAACAATATCAGGGAGGGTATTCAGGTTCATATGGTCCTGGAACGACTACAAACTGTCTCAGACCTGCCGCTGGTGCTCCACCAACTTCATGTCGAGGGGATCATTAAAGAACAAGATCTGATAAAGATTGAGCAGAAGATAGATTTACTGTTCAACCAAGCACTATTCAAATCATTTTTTGACCTGGGTTGGCAGGTTTTTTCAGAGAGAGAGATTGCCCATGAGGGAAAATGGTATAAACCTGACCGGGTAATGGTACAGGGAAACAAGGCAATAGTGGTGGACTATAAACGGGAAAAAGAGGATGACAAGCATCGCCGGCAATTGAATCAATATGCTGATCTGTTGCAAAGGATAGGGTACCAGCAAATAAAAAAGTACCTGGTTTATGTGGGAGATTTAAAAATAGTAGAAGTGTGAAAGGGTTTATTTCGCAAATCGTGGATTCCTTTTCCCAGCAGGACCTGGCTTCATTTCAAGAACAGGTTATGGTTTTTCCTTCCAAACGGGCTTGCTATTATTTCCGTCAGGCACTACTGGCAAGGTTCTCGGAGCAGACTTTTTGGATGCCCCAAATATTGAGCATAGAGGACTTTATCGTTTACTGCACAGGAAAGCCTGTCAGCAACGAAATCGACCTGCTGTTTACTTTGTATCAGGCCTACAGTCAAACCTATTTGACACCGCCTGATGGGAATGTGGAAGGAGATGATCTTCCAACCTTTGACAGGTTTTACGCTTGGGGCCAGGTATTATTAGACGATTTCGATGAGGTAGACCGATACTTAGTGGATGCGGATAAACTCTATCAAAACCTGGAGCAACTCAGGGACCTGGAGGTAAGGTATCAGGATAACGAAGAAGTTCAATTTGCCCTGAAAAGATTCAGTGAAATGCTGGGACAGGAACCCACCAGCCTGGTGGCTAGTTTTACCAACCAGTGGTCGCGGGTGTGTAAAACCTATCACATTTTCAAACAGGTGCTTGCGAAGGATAAGCGGTTCTACGGTGGAATGCTTTACCGTCAACTAGCTGACCAGCTAAGTGATGACACCGCTAATCTGCCATTTCAAAAAGTGATATTTGCTGGTTTTAATGCTTTATCGAGGTCTGAGGAGGTAATATTTCAAAAACTCCTGGATAAAGGGATGGCGACTTTATTTTGGGATGCTGATCAACTATACCTGGAGCATGAGGTAGAGGAAGCAGGCAAGTTTATGCGCAGGAATTACAAGAGGTGGCCTCCTTCTAAGCACGTACAATGGATAATCACCAATATGCGGCATCAAACCAAGTCGATCAAACTTGTGGGAGGGGTACAGGCGGTGGGACAAATACAAGCGGTGGGCCAATTGCTAGAGCAATTATCTCCTGAACAGCAAGATAGTTGCGGGGTAATATTGACTGATGAGGGCTTGTTGTTTCCTCTATTATATGCGTTACCTGAAAACATTGAGCGTCTCAATGTTACCATGGGGTACCCTGCCAAGCACAGTCACTGGTTTCACTTGGCCAATGTTTTCCTGGAATATCAAATCCATCAAAAGGGTCGGGGAAGTAAAGGTTATGCAGAAACAGTGTACATCAGGAACTTACTGTCTAACCCGCTGATATCAAAGTCAGTACCGACCTCAAAGAAAATATTGGACACCTTGACACCTAAGAAGCGTTGGGTAGCGGTAAGCGATTTACTGACTGAGGACGCTTCTACTATATTGAAGTTGGCCCTTACTCCCAGTGAACGTGTTAGTGAAGTAATGAACTCTTTAGTTCAGTTGCTAATCAATATCTACCAGAAGTTACGATTGGATCAGGCTTTGGATCCGCTGGAAACGGAGTTTGCTTATCATGGCCTGAAACACATGATGCAATTGGAAGAGCGGATCCAGAAATATCATCAGCAGCTTGAGATCCGGACGCTGGCCAGATTGGTAGTGCAGGCTTTTGAGCAGGTAAAGATCCCTTTTACCGGCGAACCCACTAAGGGATTACAACTGATGGGTTTTCTGGAAACTAGGGCGCTGGATTTCCAAAAGTTGGTAATGGTTTCGGTAAATGAGGGACGTATTCCCCGGGGCAAGCAGTTCACCAGCTACATTCCTTTCGCGGTGAGAAAGGCATTCGGTCTTCCCACCCATGAGGAGCAAGATGCTATTTATGCCTATCATTTTAAACGCATCATGCAAAGAGCAGATGACATCACAGTAGTTTACAACACCGAAGTGGCCATCGATGGATCCGGGGAAAAAAGCAGGTTTATCTGGCAGTTGAAGGAAACATTTCCCTCACCATCTATCAGTGAAAAGGTGTACCAAATGTCACTGTTGAAATTGCCAGTGAGTGTACAATTGAAAATCCCAAAAGATGCCCAGGTATTGAGTGCCATGAGATCACTGCTAGTGGAACAAGAGGGGTCAAAATCGCTATCTGCAACTGCTATTCGGCACTACTTGGATTGCAGTCTCAGGTTCTATTTTAGATATGTAGTAAAACTCAAGGAAAGAGAACTTGAATCCACCGAATTGGACGCACGGGATTTCGGAATTATTGTCCATGGCGTACTGGAGCAACTGTACCAGCCATTTGAAGGAGAAATTGTCACCAGCGAGCAATTGGAACTTTTGATAAAGTCCAACAGAGTGGAGGAAACGGTACAACAAACCATTATGACCCACTTTAAAAGTGCGACCACCAATATGCCGGAAGGAAAAGATATTCTACACCAGCAGATAATCCAGAAATTGATCTATAAGGCCCTGCGAAAAGATGTGAGGTTAGCCCCATTTAAGTTGATCGGGGCGGAGATGAAGCTGGAAACAGAATTGCAAATCGACCCGGGAAAGAGGATCAAACTGGTGGGAACATTGGATCGGGTTCACCAAAAAGACGGGACCATTCATATTGTAGATTACAAAACCGGCAGGGCAGACTTAAAGTACCTGCATCGTCCAGCCTTCCCTGATGAAGGATCCAAGTATATACAGGAGCATTTTGATATACCAAAATACAAATCGGGATTTCAGGGACTTTTCTATGGATTGCTTTGGAATAAGGCAAACACAGCAATGCCTTTGAAATTGGGAGTGTATCCACTTAAAAAAGTAAATGAAGGTATTAAGTGGCTCAACGACGGCAGCCCAATACCGCCGTCCGGAACTGATGAATTAGAGAAGCAGTTGGTTGATACCTTTAAAGAGTTATTCAACCCTGAAGTGCCCTTCACCCAGACTGAGGATAGCAGTTTGTGTCGCTATTGTGCGTACAAGGAAATTTGCCAGCGTTAAGTAGAAAAAATCCAATCATTTCCTGGAAACCTTTCGAGGTAACGGTTGTCTTTAAGCTGCTAAATCGAAAGGGTTCAATGAAACAATTCTATTGGGGTATTTTACTTTGTTTGTTGTCAACAAACTACCTATTTGGCCAGGTCCAGGATAAGGATCAGCAAGATAAGCACACGATTAATGGATATATAAGAGATACAGAAAATGGCGAAGAACTGATAGGTGCCACTGTTTACGTAAAAGAACTGGGAACTGGAGCAGTTACCAATGCATATGGATTTTATTCCATCACTTTGCCAACGGGCGAATACCAATTGGTTTTTAGCTTTATTGGTTATCAAGATAGCATCAGAAGTATTGACCTCACCGAAGATATTAGTTTTAACCTTGAATTAGTAGCGGAGGCACTGTTGCTTGAGGACTTAGTGGTCACTGGAGAAGAAGAAGACTTCAATGTCAGAGAGCTCACCATGAGTCGAAACTCGGTGGATCCGATCCAACTTAAGACTCTACCAGCTTTGTTTGGGGAGCCGGATCTACTAAAAGTAGTGCAAATGCAACCAGGTGTGGTAGCAGCCGCAGAAGGAACCTCCGGGTTTTTTGTTCGAGGCGGAAGCGCAGATCAAAATTTGATCCTTATAGATGAAGCACCAGTATACGATCCTTCCCATTTCTTTGGATTATTTTCAATTTTCAATGCTGATGTAATTAAGGATTCTGAGCTGTATAAAGGGGGTATACCAGCTAATTTTGGGGGCAGACTTTCCTCAATATTGGATGTTCGAACTAAAGATGGAAATTCCAAAAAGTTATCGGGTACTGGGGGAATAGGTACTATGGCCAGCAGATTTATGCTAGAAGGACCGATTAAAAAGAACCAGAGCTCTTTTTTACTATCAGGCAGAAGATCCTATATCGATCTATTCCTGATGGGCAGTGATGACATAAACAAAGTTTACTTCTATGATCTCAATGCCAAGATTAACTGGAGAAAGAATAACAACAACAGGTTTTTCATGACATTTTACCTGGGTAGAGATGTCCAGGAATTTAATGATGACGGAAGGTTTAGTTGGGGAAACGCTACTGCTACCTTAAGGTGGAATCATCTCTTCAACGATAGAATGTTCTCCAACACGTCTTTGATCTTTAGCAATTTTGATTACGGTCTGGAAATTTTTGACCCCATTGAAGGTTTGGACTGGACCGCTGGCCTACAAGAGGTATCGATCAAGCAGGACTTTAACTATTTTATTAATCCCCAAAATCAGTTGAGTTTTGGTTACCATGGTACCTTTAGGAGATTCAACCCCGGCCGTATCAGCCCTAATGCGGAGAATTCCATCTTCCAGCTTACACAACTGGATAAGATGTATGCCTTGGATCATGCCTTATATGTAGGTAATGAACAGATGATCAATGATCGTCTCACCCTGCAGTATGGACTAAGATATTCTATTTTTCAGAATGTGGGACCTTCCACTATCTACACCTACGCCGATCCACAGGATAACGTCAACATTGAAAGGATTGACTCCACCACCTATGGACGATTTGAGACCATCAAGACTTTTCACAACCTGGAACCGCGTGTTTCCGCAAGATACCTATTGAATACCAACAGCTCCCTAAAAGCTTCTTACAACAGGATGATTCAGAACGTACACTTGATGTCCAATGCTACTGTTTCTTTGCCTTTCAATACCTGGCGCCCCAGTTCCCCCTATCTAGATCCCCAAAGATCTGATCAGATTGCTGCTGGGTACTTTAGAAATATGCAGGACAATACCTTTGAGTTTTCAGCAGAATTGTACTATAAATGGATGCGAAACCTAACTGACTTTGCGGACAACGCCAACGTATTTTTCAATGTCAATCTTGCGGTTGAATTCCGCACAGGAGAATCAGATTCCTACGGACTGGAGCTGTATTTAAACAAGAAAAAAGGCCATCTTACCGGGTTTGTCAGTTACACCCTGTCAAGAACTGATCGACAGATAGAAACAGTGAATTTGGGAAATGTGTTTCCTGCTAACTATGACAGAAGACACAACTTATCCGTGGTGGGTTCTTATATATTTAGTGAGAGATGGACATTTGGTGGTAATTTTGTGTTCAATAGCGGCCGGCCCATTACACTGCCGGTAGGTCGTTATGAGTTCGATAACTACAATTTGGATTTTTACAGCGGTAGGAACGAATATCGATTACCTGACAACCACCGCCTGGATTTATCAGCCACATTAACACCCAGGAAAAATCAACATCGCAAGTGGAAGAGCAGCTGGGTCTTTGCCATCTACAATGTTTACAATCGGCGAAATCCATTTACTGTCTACACCCGCACCAAACAAGATGATGATGGAAACATTATTGGAGATGGTACAGAGAAGGAGGCTCGCTTGGTTTCGCTATTTCCAGTATTGCCTTCGGTTACTTATAATATCAAGTTTTAATAAGAGTACTATGAACTATAGATTATTAATTGGGCTTCATTTACTGATCATGAGCTGCGAAGAACCTTATTTCATCGAAGAGCAGCAGGTAGAAACAACGGTGGTAATAGAAGGTTTGATCACCAACCAGAACAAAAGTCATTTGGTAAAGATATCCACCACCGATGATTTCTATTCTATTGGCCCCACACCAATTATTAGCAATGCGCAGGTATCGGTCGAAGACAGCGAAGGTAATATTTATCTTTATGCAGAGGACGCTGATTCACCGGGATACTACTTCTCCGAAATATTCTCGGGAAAGGTGGATCTGGTGTACCGGCTGCTGGTGGAGATAAACGGTCAGGAGTATACCGCAGAGGAAACCCTGCTGTCCGTTACTACCATTGATAGTTTGAGTTATTTTCTGGATGACCAGGAGCGCGAATACCTACGCGAGAACGATGATAATGAACCTAATCGTTATTACGAGGTCCAGTTCTATA
>JANQPK010000358.1 GCA_028289505.1 Cyclobacteriaceae bacterium | reverse complement strand
GGTATGGTACCGTTTGGGGTTTTTTGTGGGCTGTTGGTAAAAGCAGCGAAAATATGATTGGCTCCGTCAAAGTTGGCGTCGATATCTGACTGAGGGATGTAGTTCTGCTGGATTAAAACAGTCATATTACTAGGACTGACATGGCCATGAAAGTCAGGGAAAGATGTGAAATTATTATGGTCCAAGTCCAAACTGATCAAGTTGCTTAACGATAACAATTCCTGCGGGATATTACCGATCAAATTGTTATTGTCAACACTCAAAGTGGTAAGATTGCTCAAGCTCCCCAGCGTGACGGGTAAAGTTCCGGAAAGCTGGTTGATCTGCAATTCTAACAGAATTAATGCGGATAAATCTCCAAGTGTGGATGGTATAGAACCCGTAAGATTATTTTGCCTCACTGAAAGATATTGGAGCTGGCTGAGGTTGCCAATTTCAGCAGGAATTTCTCCACTCAGTTGATTACTGTAAAGTTGTAATGAGGTTAAATTGGTTAGACTTCCAATCCCGACCGGAATATTGCCTGTTAGATCATTTTCGTTAAGATTTAGTGTGATCAACGAAGATAAGTTTTCAATATCATTTGGTATGGGTCCGACTAAATCGTTGGTCCCTAAATGAAGGGTCTCCAATTGGGTTAAGCCGGTGATACCTGCAGGAATAGAATCCGACAATTGGTTGATCTGCAGTTCTAACTGTTCTAAGGCAGATAGATCGGCAATAGTGGTTGGAATCGAACCGGTTAATTGATTGTTTCTTAGGGAGATTCTAATTAATCCGGTTAGGTCACCAATATTAGCTGGAATATTGGCGGTCAGTTGGTTGCTGTACATCCATAACGTGCTCAATGAGGTTAGATCGGTGATGGATGAAGGAATGGTCCCAACTAAATTGTTAGACTGCAGCTTTAATTGAATAACATCTCCATTGGATACGGTAACCCCATGCCAGGTTGCGATGCTGTCCATTATGGTTCCATTCAGCCAATTAGTATTATTAGTCCAGTTGGACCCGTCGGTCGAATTATATAAGTCTACTAAAGCCTGATACTCTAACTCGTCAGGCACGCTGCCATTGATGGTTCTTTGAGGACTATAAGTAAAACTGTTGAAGATATGATTGGCCCCATTGAAATTGGCGTCGATGTCTGCTTGCGGGATGTAGTTGTTTTCAATAAACACATTTAGGCTACCAGGATTGGCATGCCCGTGGAAGTCTGGAAAAGAGGTGAAAATATTTCCCTGAGCTTCCAAAGTTATTAAGCTCTGAAAGTTTACATAGTCAGTAGGGATTTCCCCTGTGAGATTATTTTCTTTGAGGCTTAGTATTTGGAGGTTAGCTAGACTCCCAAGTGATGTAGGCAAGGTACCGGTAAGGTTATTATGTCTTAGATTTAGATGGTTAAGTTGGCTAAGACCTCCTAATGAGCTCGGAATCTCGCCAGATAATGAGTTAGAATTGAGATATAACTGGGTCAGGTTTGCTAGATCTCCTATACTTGAAGGTATAGTACCAGATAGATTGTTAACCTGGAGGCTTAGAATCTGTAGATTTGTCAGGTTACCTAATTCACTTGGAATTGAACCTGACAGATTGTTCTCGTTTAACCGAAGTTGTTCCAAATTTGTGAGATTACCCAAAACAGAAGGGATATCTCCGGTAAGTTGGTTTCCATGCAAAAATAAAAACCTCATATTTGACAAATTGCCAAAAGTACTTGGAATAGAACCAGTTAAACCATTTTTATGCAGGTATAAAACTACTAACTCTGTTAAGTTTCCTAAAAAATCTGGGATAGTTCCTGTCAAGTTATTGAAGTCCAATCTTAGTGTACGAAGATTCACAAGATTGCTGAATGAACTTGGAATTGTTCCGGTCAGATTATTCAAATCAAGTACTACAGACTCAACTGTGGTAAGATTCCCTATCTCACTGGGTATATTGCCATCTAAATCATTACCTCGTAGAGTTAAATTGACAATACTGCTCAAATTCCCTATCGATGTGGGTATTGAACCCGATAGATTATTTCCAGCCAAATTTAAATCGGTCAAGTTGGATAAATTTCCGATTGCCGTTGGAATTGATCCGGACAATTCATTAACAATCAGACTCAAATAGCTAAGATTCGCCAAATCTCCAATTTCATTGGGAATGGACCCTGTTAATTGATTATTACCTAAGCGGAGTTGCTGTAAGTTTGTAAGATCACCAAAAGAGGAGGGAATGCTACCAGTGAGTTGATTGTGGTCCAAATAAAGGAACTCCAGATTTACTAATTGACCAATGGAGTCCGGAAGTGTTCCCGTAAGGCTATTGTGGCGTAAATACAACTGTTTTAATTGGGTAAGGTTGCCTAAAGTACTTGGAATTGATCCGCCGAGATCGCTATACTCTAAGTCTAGTACTTCTAATACAGTTAGGTCACCTAAAGAACTAGGAACATCTCCGGAAAGGTTGCTATGATCAAGACGTAGCACTTTGAGATTTGTCAAATCGCCTAAACTTGATGGAATTGATCCAGTTAAACCTTTATTACTCAATACTAAAGAGGAGACATCTCCGCTAGATACCGTAACTCCGTGCCAGGTAGCGATACTATCCATGGAACTTCCATTCAGCCAATTGGTATTATCGGTCCAACCAGACCCATTGGTGGAATTATAGAGGTCCACTAAAGCCTGATATTCCACGGAATCCGGGACAGTACCTTGACCTTGTAAATCATTTACAAAAAATATTGCGAAGACCAAAATCGCGGAACATGCTCTTAGTAGTAGTTTGGTTTTCATGTTTAGTTCTTTATGTAGTGGTTGAGAATAATTTGTGTATGGGTCATTAATGCCTCAGCTAACAAGTGTCCTTAATGCGCACCACCACAATTGATGGAGAAGATACCTGGTTGTTGCACTGATCTACCACCTGGCATCTGATTTCAGTGACTCCGTCTTGATTGAAATTTACCGTTTGAATGGCTTGGTCAGACCCAATCGAGCTCCAGTCGCCACCATTTAACAGGTCTCGTTGCTCCCATTGATAACTGTATTGAGCGCAATTCAGCTGGGATTCCAACGGATCGGGGGTGACGGTAAATATTACCGATGAACCTCTGTCTAAGACAGTGCAGTTACCCTGATCGTAAATTTCTTGGGTACACAGGTTATAGATGGTGTTACCATCTGCACAAATACCTGCACTGGTCAATCTTGAATTATTGCGGGCATAATTGTACTGTAGATTGCTAACTTGTTTCTCTCCTCCACCATATTGAAAAATTTCTTTATGAGTAGCTTTTAGTCTGCCCATCTCATCGTAGTCAAATCTGGTGTATAGGTTGTTTTGATCCAGTATATAGGTCAGCTCGTCCGTAATGGGATGGTATACATAACTAGATAGCGCTGCGTCGACAGGATGCAACCGAAAGTCATCCATATATATGCTGCCAGCGCTGGTATTTCTACAACCAACCTCCAGCACTCCTGGTCCGCTTGCTGTTAAGTTCATGTTCACCAAATGCCACTCTCCGGACTTTTGGGAACCTGCCGCGGATTGGCTAATTATAGGAACCCCATCCAACTCCGCATAAAGCTCCGCATTGGCGAAGTTAGTTTCATGTATCCAGACACTGGTGCGATAGATTTTTGCTTCGGGAGCGTATCCTTTGTAATTAAATCCATCTCCGATTCCTGACACCAACAAGCTGCTACTCCCAGTATGAGCGCGGGAGGTATTGACACTTCCAACTCCTGCATGTAATTCCCCACTAAAATAGCCATTGCCATCTTTTGCTTCCTCTGCCCCACCGAATACCATTTCATTATATCCGGCATTGGCGGCGGTGGAAAGGACCAGATTATGCAAGTTGTTCATTTTGGTGGCGGCCAGATTACCGTTGATGTCCTGGGCTTCCAAAGCATGGGAGTAGTGGTCGTACAAGGTTACTTCTCCATTCTTTTGCCAGCTGGACAGTGATTCGTCAGGTGCTAGATCCTTGGTCCACCAAGTGAAGTTATCCAAGGTCAGATCATTGTAGTTGGCGGTGCCATCAGGGTTTTGACTACTTTCATCTGCTGTATAATTGAATGTGCGATGCTGCCGCCAAATTCTCCTAGTAGAGTCAGTCTCTAAGGTATTGGCATAAGCGCCACCAGTAAAGGTTCGATATTCCCAGAGATCATTCCAGGTCTGAACCGAGTATGAAACCAGTCCTACTGGGGTATGATCCGTATCGCTGGTAACTTTATAGGTCAGCTGTCCCGCCTGCTGAGTAAGCATATTTTTATGGTATAAATTGGAAACTTTAAGACCCATTCCTGAATAGGCTTTGGAACCATCTAAGGCTCGGGCCTGATAGGCGGGTAGTGACTCGGTTATGTAATAATTACCATAGCTGTCCGAACTTAGGGTATGTGTAGGTTGACCTGAAAAGAAGTCAAAGGCCAGGGTTGTACTGGTATTCGAAACACCCGTTTTATAATTTTTACTAGTAACTCCGGTTTGAACAACCGGATACTCTTGCCGTTTACTCTGAACACCTAGTAATTCATGCCAGGTATCCGAACGCCTGATTAACCTAGCATCGGCAAACGACTCTTCTACTACCCCCTGACTACCGAACTTTGATTCCAATAAGGTTACGTAAGCATCAGGGTCAGATTGGAAATCGATGCCTTGGTGGAGGTAGTGATTGATAGTTTCAGATACCTTGTTGCCCAACTTGTCTCTGATAGTGGTGGAAAGCAGGCTTCCCATCACAGGTGTGAAATTTTTTAAAAAAACCTTGGCGGTAATAATATTGTCGTAGTCGTCGATGGGATCAGTCCCGGAACCAACGGTACCAGATTGATTGTGACCTGTATTAAGATCCACTTCCCTATTGACCAGCCCCCTTTCAAATGGTTGAAAATGAAACTCTGTAGACAAGGGCATAATTTCTGTTGCCCCATTGGGGTGATGCACTCGGTCTTGCACGGTTACATATTCATAAATTACTCCTGGTGGTGGAAGTTCTGACGCTATGGTTAATATATTGGCGTTATAACTACTTACCAGTCCATGAAATTCGTGCTCTACTTCAAAAGGTAACTCGTATTTAATAAAATCGCTGAATTCTGTGGGTTCATAAGAGGTTACCCCCGAGGTTGTTTGAGAACCAGGAGTGTCGTAGTTGTAGGTAGTTTCATTTATAACACCGGTAAACGAATCGTCTATTCGTATGGCTGCCACTCTTAAACCCCCGCCAAGTGTTTCACCACCCGCTGCTTTGCTTAGATTTCCCCCAATTGGTTCTCTAGGATAAACCAATCCCTCATACAACATGTCATAAAAATACTGGCCCTGGACGGTGAGACTGTTGTTGGTTGCTTCAATGATGACACCCTTTTGTTCAGTAGGAGTGGAAACATTACTTATTACTTCCCATGTCGCAGTATTTGGATCACAATTCGGAGGATTACAATCATGCTCTCTTACTACTGATATGAGGTCTACATATTCACCAAGCTCGAAGTACTCATCAATGTCAATTACTCCATGCGTGACCAGGTGGATTCTAACCCGGTCAGAATATCCATCTAACTTTTTAAAAGCTAAAACTTTGAACGGGTGCTTGTTGTCAAGTACACTTTTTGAATAGGAATCCGATTCATAGTCTATTTCAATGGTAGCGCCTAGTGGTGTTTCAATGGACTGCAACGACCAAGCATCCACATGAGTACTCGAGGTTTCAGTAGGCATACGCAAATAGGTCTCTGATATTTTAATGGCTGTTTCCACATGATCCGACTTATACATTTGCCACAAATCATGGGCATCCTCATTATAGTCCGGATTATTGCCAGTGGATACCCCGTAATCAAATTTGGTAGGTGGGATTAGGCTGGTGTATCCCAGACCCAAAGTTCGGAGTGAATTCAAGGTGAGCTTACCCTTTTTAGCCACATCATAAAAACTATTCGCTGTATTCAAACATAAGGAGTAGTCATGGTCGAACTGAGCAGCCCTCATTACCTGGTCCGGAAAACTGGGGTAATTGGTGCTCAACTCACTAAAATCCGCTCCGTCCACCACATTAGTGAGTTGACTGCCCCGCAATACGTCCAACGCCTGTGATCGGCTTGACACCCCCAGAATTTGATGCAGATTGTTCTTTTTGATCAAGGCGATTTCCTGTAGCCGTAACGTGGTGGCGCTGGTAGCATCAAATCCTCCCGCATCCAAATCTGCTACCCCTCTTCCATCAGGTCTTTCTTCCTTAAAAAAGATTGCAGTATGTGTAGCGGTGGATATGGCATCCAGATAGTACAATTCCTTTTGTCCGCGGCTATAGGAATGTACATTATTTTCTATGTCGATGCGGAAATCCTCTGCTGGATTTCTCCATTTGTAATCATCATCCCATAATCCGTAGTTAAAATCCACCCAATAACCCCAATCTGCATCATCCAATGCTTGGTTATTGTTTCTATCCACATAATCTGATCCGGTAATTGAGGTTAAAAACCAGGTATAGGCATATTTTTCAGACCGAGTCAAAGAATGAAATGAATCTCCATTGGTGTCGTCTATAGTTTCGGACTTGGTAAATTCGTTATAACTGTAGGCTGGAAGGGCATAATGATAAGTGACCCCACTGGAATTGGTGATCATAAAGCCTCCTATTTGATCAGCAGGAGCTAGCGATCTGTTAAAACCGCTGTCCTGTACGTCTACAAACCCTTCCGCTTGAGCAACCCCATTTACAATTTGCTGGTTGGTGTACCATTCAATGTGTTTAGATCCGGCCAGATGATTATCTTGGTAGGACCCATCTCCGGGCAACAACCCGGCATCCGGAGCATTCCAAGAGTTCGTCAAGGGAGTTGACCCAGGCTGCACCGTAAAATCATTCAAATTGGTTTCTAAGGTATTGGAAAAATCATTGACAAAGCGAAACTCCACCTGGCTTTGAGGAGCACCCAATGAATAATGTTTGGTTTCATAATACGTTTCTTCACTGGTTTCAGTCAGAACGTTTTGCCGGTTAAGATTACTTTGAAATAGGTATGGCTTAATGCTACCGGATAGACCCTGAGCCTGAACCAAATAGGAATCCGGATTGTTAAAAGTACCTCCCAATCGCTTGGTAGGATCCGGATTGTCTACGGTGATACTGTTGTAATTTAAATCGTAGTTATCAAACGCCAAATTGTCAAAATCTGTAAGACTAGTGGCTTGGTGCAGTACCCCGTAAACATTTACATTTTCCTTCTCATCGATCCAGTACCGGGTTTTAGAAAAACCTAGTGATATAGTGGCCACTCCTAGTGGTATGCTGGCACCTATTGACTTGGTATCGGTACTTACTTTTCCAACTTTACTATTATTTACACCAATATTGCCAGTACCCTTGATATCAGTTGGATCGTCTTTTGACAGCAGCGACAGTCCCACAGAAGATCTAAAACCCGATGGTCCATAACTAGCGGAAGGTCGTAAACCTAAATTATCGGCAAATGGAATAGAAGCAGAAGCACTTACGCCAAAACTGCTATAAGTCTCTCCATAAGGAGAAACTCCAATACTGCCACCCAATCCAACTCCTCCAGTTGCTCCATCTATACCTAGAAACTCTAACTCTTTAGACAAGCCCAACCCATAAGATAGATGTCCCCCCATACCAAAACCCTGATAAGTATCGTATGAAAATTCCAACCCAGCGCCTACTGAAGCGCCCGCACCAACCGAAACTCCTAGTGAAAAAGTAGTAGTAGTACCTCCCTCCCAAAAAACATGATCAGTAACGGTGGCTGCCTTTTGGTCATCTGCATAGCCGTTTACAAATCGATTGATGGCACCCGGATTTAAGCTCCACCCCAATCCCACCCAGGAAGCATCCTCATTGGGTTTGATTCCTGCATGGTAAGACAATGCCAATGGATAACCTCCGGCCGGACCAGGCACTTCTAGTAAAGGTATGGTATAGCTAAAATCACCGGAGGACAGATTCACCATGTCTGTGGTGTCCACCGGCTCAAAACTGGTGGCTTCCGGTGCGGTGGGACCTGCGGTTAAAGCCCACAAAACAGTGGGTAAAAAGGTGAATTGCAAAAAATTCAGTAAGAGAAATACACTTACGACTTTGATAACAAAGCGATTGCGAATCATAGCTGGAGAATTTGTCTTTGGTTGAAAGCGGTTATGGTGTCTTAAGGCTAATCGTATCTCATAACCGGAATATTTTTAATGTTTTCTGTTTTTATGCGAAAGCTTTGACGCCCAATGCCAAAGCCAGGATCCGTTAAATTCAATTGAAACCAATCACTCTCCTGCAACTTCTGGTTGGCAAACACCAGCATCATCTGGGTTGCAGAACCTATTCCGTAGGTCCTAGGCAACACCGCATCAGCCAGCGGGATGGTATCATTATCCGAATTGGTTAGGTTCGTGAATTGATCCATGCGAAATGCCATATTCTGCAAACTTTCGCTGAATTGGTCAGAACCGGCTTGACGATATAATGCCTCCTCTCCATGCCTTGATAGACTTAGCACAAAGTAGCTGTAATCTTGATATTTTCGGTGAACAGCTTCTATGACGCTGTCGGTTGGCACCGTACCTCTGATTTCGTGCGCCACCAATAGCTCAGTGGGGCGATAAACCAGCCGCAGTGACACCTCTCCCACTTGCTTTTGCATGCTTAGACCATTTGACTCATCGCTTACAAAGGCTTTTAATTCATTCTCAGTCAGAATTTTAGGCTGACACCCCAGTACCAGTAGCACTAACAAAAAAAGCCGGTGGAATATTATGCTATCTCTCACTGGATTCCTTGGTATCGATTGTTGAGGCCCGTTAATACTTCCTGAGTGATATCAATTGACTCCTGAGCATAGGCGATATTCCCGGCATCTGTTGCTGCCAATATTATCTGGTAACTGTGCTCCTGACCATATTCAGCCAGATAGTTATTGATCTCTGAAATAACTGCTTGGGTCATGGCCAGGTCTTCCTGCTGGGCCTGCTCCTGGATAGCCTTTTGGTAGCTGATCAATTGTTCCTGTTTGGTTTTAATTAGCTCTTGGCTAAGTTCTTTTTCCCTTTTGGATAAACGGGAGCTTTCTTTCTCAAAATCTTGAATTGCTTTTTGCACTTCTGCCCCCAGGGTATCCACATTTGATTTCCATGCTATAGATTTTTTCTGGTATTCCTGCCGCGCATCGATCATACCCTGATATTGATTGATCAGCTGTGCGGAGTTCACATAGACCAACTTTGAATGGGATGACAAATTCAGGTAATACAATCCGATTACTCCAAGTAACAGCAGAATGTTGATTGACAAAACTAGCCGGTTGTTCATAGTATTATTTGGTAATTGTTCACTGCCGAATATCCGTTACTCATAGGTAACCTTATCTCAGCTCTATTTTCTGATTACTAAAGAATAGTACAAGCTCTTTAGGCCCGCAAATTCTAATCTTGGGAAATACTGTCAGGGAAGTCTAAAATCTCAGGGAAATGGCCTTGCTAAATAGGTGTTACTAACATGGCAAATTACTGGTTGAGAAGTTCTACTGGTAGTGATTAGTAAACTGTTTTCCATAGCTTGTAATGTTTGGTTGCGTTGTCACTCCAAAACTGATGAAGTGATCAAAGATAACGATAAATAAAGGGAATACGAACGACAAAAAAAAGCAATAAGCACATTGGATATTACGTCGAGCTATTGTTTTCCCGGCTTGCTATGAAATACACTTTTTGAATCATATTATATTTTATTTACATATTATTGCATATATGTAATATTGTATGAATGTAAAATTTAAATTAAAGCTCTAAATATTACATACGTACAAAAAATTGGGAGCTTTATATAGGTACTGCCGGGATATCCACTCAATATAAACCCTTGATCCCCCGTGTAAATAAGCACGGTGTTTTCTAGCAAATTTTAAGATTGCAGATAGTTCACCAACCCTCCAAAATTGTCGTCTACAACCTTAGCACATCTTAAATACCTATGTTTAAGCCAATCTAGTGTCACATTGGTGATCACATCAGTGGAACATGGCTTCTATCTGCACCGTGTTTTCTGCCGTGAATTTTCTCCCTGGACCCTTAACTGCATGTTGAAATATTTCGCCTGCCCAGGTAAAGCCTGGTAGAAATCAAACTCCAAAGGCTCTTCACCAGGTGGTATTATTCATGTCGGCAATAGCCCGCAGAACATCTCTTCTACTTACCTGTCCTACCAGTGTTTCTTTGTAGACCACTGGGAATTTTCGAAAGTTAGTGGTCAGAAACTCATTGGCCAGATCCAGGATATCGTGATCTGTAGTGACAGTTTTTACCACTGGTGACATATAACTGGCTACGGTTTTGTCCGAAGGCATATTGTGATAAGCGCTATCAATCAACACCCGGAGACAATCTTTTTCAGTGATCATGCCCACAATCTTCCGGTTCTTATCCAAAACTGGTGCTCCAGTAATTTGCCTGTCCAGTAAAACGTTGATAGCTTCATGAATCGGTTGATCAGGAGACAAAGTAATCTCGTCCTTGTCCATGATCTTATCTATAGTGGGGAATTTCATCCCTCTAGTTTCTGAAGTCTCTTTTTTTCTGCCGGCAAAGTTCATAGTTAGTATGTTTTACAATCCTTATAAGTTACAATAAAATTGACTTTTATCATAGCAGTCTTCAGTCCACGGTAGGCAATTACCACGCAGCTGACGACTTGTTAATTATTAATTGTTAACTGCCCCGGCAGTTAAGCAAGTATTGGCTTCACCACATGTCCATGAACATCGGTCAATCTATAATATCTCCCCTGGTGTTTGTAGGTTAACCTTTCATGATCAACTCCCAAAAGATGCAAAATAGTAGCCTGTAAATCATGAACATGAACCGGATTCGATACCACGTTATAACCAAACTCATCGGTGATACCATAATTTACACCAGCTTGAACCCCGGCTCCTGCCATCCAGATGGTAAAACAATTGGGATGATGATCCCGGCCGTAATCCGTCTTAGTCAGTTTTCCCTGTGAATAGGCAGTACGCCCAAACTCACCCCCCCAAACTACCAGAGTATCTTCCAAAAGCCCACGTTGTTTAAGATCTGTAATCAAGGCTGCAGAGGCTTGATCGGTCTCCCTAGCCTGTACCTTGATACCTGCAGGCAGTTTAAGATGCTGATCCCACCCCTGATGATAAAGTTGTATGAACTTCACCCCTCTTTCGGCAAGTCTACGAGCTTGCAGACAATTGGCTGCAAAGGAACCAGGATCTCGTGAATCAGGTCCATACATGTCAAACACCCATTCGGGTTCATCTGATAAGTCCAGTGCCTCAGGTACTGAAGTTTGCATGCGGTAAGCCATTTCGTATTGGGCTATCTTGTTGGTCAGCTCTTCATCTCCGGTTTGTTCTAGCTCTAGTTCATGCAGCCGTTGTAAATATTTGAGCATCTTCCCCCGGTCCTGGTTGTCAATACCCGGGGGATTACTCAAAAATAAGACCGGGTCCGCTCCTGCCCTAAAGGGCACCCCTTGATGCTTGGAAGGTAGAAAGGCACTACCCCAAAGCCTGGCATACAGTGGCTGTCCCCCTTTGTTCTTGGATACCAAAACAATAAATGCGGGAAGGTTCTCATTATCACTTCCCAATCCATAATGCAACCAGGATCCCATACTGGGTCTGCCAGCAATCTGTGAACCGGTTTGAATAAAGGTTATGGCCGGGTCGTGGTTGATGGCCTCGGTATGCATAGATTTTATAAAGCACAGGTCATCCACTATACCAGCGGTATGGGGCATGAGCTCGCTCACCCAGGCGCCGCTTTTACCATGTTGTTTAAATGAAAACTGTGAGCCAGCCAAAGGCAAGGAGGACTGGCCAGCACTCATACCGGTCAATCGCTGACCCTGCCGTACTGAATCTGGCAGTTGCTCCCCGTTCATTTTATTGAGCAGCGGTTTGTAATCAAAAAGGTCCAGTTGTGAGGGAGCGCCACTCTGCAACAGGAAAATAATTCGTTTGGCTTTAGGAGCATGATGCGGAGCACCTAGGATGCCACTATTGTTATTTCCCAGCAGCTGTGTAGGGTTCAATAGTGATCCCAGCGCAGCCGCTCCCAAACCCATGGCAGTTTTATTGAGAAAATCCCTGCGGGTAAAGTATCGATTATATTGATGGCAACTGTTCATCCTTATCGCTTCATAGTGGTAGCATCAAAATTCATTATGGTTGACATTACTTTGGCATAAGCCGTTAACTCACTGATATCAAGATTATTATCTACATCATATTCACCAGTAGTTAAAATAGCACCAGTCTTGTTCGGATCATGCTTGGCCTCAAGCAATGCTTGTTGAAACTGATCTTCGAGCAACTCCAATTGAGGCTTGCTGGGCTTTTTACTGGTCAGCAACCTAAAGCCAAGGGTTATGCGGCCCTGAACGGTTGACTCTTCTTTCATCACGCGTTGACCCAGCACCCTGGCGGCTTCCACAAATTGAGGGTCGTTCATTAGTACCAACGCCTGTAATGGTGTTTCAGTTTGCTCCCTGCTTACCACACAATACGATCTTGAGGGAGCATCCATGATGTTCATAGAGGGTGGTGGATTGGTTCGTTTCCAGAAAGTGTACAGGCTGCGCCGGTAGAGGTCATCCCCGTGATCTTGCTGATATTTTGAGCTGAAGGCATTGTAGGACCATAATCCGGCGGGTTGATAGGGTTTAACAGATGGTCCACCTATCTTATCCACCATTAGCCCACTGGCCGACAAAACCAGATCTCGAGTCATCTCAGCCTGTAACCTGGAGCTTGGCCCTCTGGCCAATAGCCTATTGTTCACATCCCGCTTCTTTTCTTCAACAGATGCGGCAGACGATTGCCTATAGGTTGCCGACATTACCATGGTCTTCTGCAACTGTTTCAGGTCCCAACCCGATGCTATAAACTCTAGTGCCAGCCAATCCAGCAGTTGCGGATGGCTTGGCCTTTCTCCCTGGCTTCCAAAATCATCCGCGGTTTTAACCAACCCCGAGCCAAAGTAGTGCTGCCAGTATCGATTTACCGTCACCCTGGCAGGAAGTGGGTTATCAATATCAAACAGCCATTGAGCTAAGCCCAATCTATCGCTATTGGTGACCTCGTTCAACGCCAATACCGCGGCCGGCGTTCCCGGTTGTACCACTTCTCCCCGTTGATCGTAAACACCCCTTTCCAGTATGTAAGCCTCACGGGGCTGCTTCATTTCATCCATCACCATCACTTCGTCAATCTGCTCAATTAGCTGACTTTCAGACCTTCTAATCGCCTGTAATTCAGAGGATAATTGCTGGTAGTACCGATCATGGTTGGCCAGACCATACTCAAGTATTGATTCCTTATGCTGTTGGTGTAAATCTTCTATTGCTACCCCTGAAACCATTTTCACCTCCAAGGCCGACAATTCCCTGCTGTACAGCTTAATCTCATCCACTTCGCCATTGGTAAACCCTTTACCGCGCCAGCGGGCTCCGATTTTTAAATGCTGATCGACCGGTGGATTCTGGCCTGGCTGTTCAGGATGAAATACTATATCCTTAAACAGGTTATCCCGTACTGTTTCCGTGGCCATTAGTTCTCCATTGAGAAATAGTCTGGTACCCTGGGCGGTGGAAGAGCCGTCATAAGTAAGCATCAGATGCACCCATCTTTCCCTTGGAACCTTATTTTCTGACAGCAGATGAATGGAGTTGTAAGGAAAGTTGTGGGCTATCCGTACATCCAACTGATCTCCAGTAATTGAAACCTGATATCCTTTATAGGTATACAATGCCGATCCTTTATTACTATGAAAAATAACCCCCTCCTTCAGTTCAGGTGGCACTTTTATCCATAGACCAATAGAAAAGGGCTCCCAGCGACTGAACCTCCCCAAACCGGGAAAAGAGAGCGCATCATCACCCGATAATTTCAACCCTTTACCAATAGCACCCTCAACCTCTTGCGGCGGAGTTTCGGCCAATTTGGAATTCACCGGGTCAATGATTCGGCCTGAGACTCCGCTAATCATTTGATTGGTCAGATGGCCGTTTTTTGGTCGCTCCAGCGCATAATGAGCCAATAGGCCCTTGGGCTCGGCAATGATATTTGCCAGATGGCTATAATCCCAGGTCTCTCTTTTTTGTTCCAAGTATTGCTTTATCTCATTCTTTTTATCAGTTGATAGACTTTTTAATTGTTCGAGTTTTCGTGCTTCCGTCTCTGTAGGTATCAGCATGGTTGGTCCTGGTAGATCCTGCTGATAAAATGTGGTTTGACCAGATTCATCCACGTTGTTGAAAAAGGCAAACAGCTGATAGAATTCTTTTTGACTGATGGGGTCATATTT
The DNA here is from genome assembly GCA_028289505.1 of Cyclobacteriaceae bacterium. Lineage (GTDB taxonomy): Bacteria > Bacteroidota > Bacteroidia > Cytophagales > Cyclobacteriaceae > SZUA-3. The sequence continues at coordinate 1,617 of JANQPK010000358.1, read as the reverse complement.
ATGATCATGACATCTGGCACATTGCATAGTAAGCCCCAGAAAAGCCGTACCAAAGGTTTGTGCCCGGTCGGCCACATATTCTACCCGGAACTCTTCTTCCACGATACCTCCCTCATTGTTTTGAGCATGGTTGCGATTGAATCCTGTTGCCAGAATTTGTTCTTTGGTGGCTTCGGGCAGTAGATCTCCAGCCAATTGCCAGGTTACGAACTGATCGAAGCTCATATTGTGGTTGAAAGCTTTAATGACCCAATCGCGCCATCGCCAATGAGGTCGATAGAAATCAGCTTGATATCCGTGGGTATCAGCATATCTGGCAAGGTCGAGCCACCCTACTGCCATGTTTTCTCCATAGGAGGATGATGAAAGCAATCTGTCCACCACTTTTTCGTAGGCATTTTCTGATTCATCTGCCAGAAAGTTGTCTATTTCCGCTATGGTCGGTGGAAGGCCTGTAAGGTCAAAAGTGACCCGTCGCAGCAGTATTTCCTTCTCGGCTGCTGATTTTGGTTGGAAACCCTCACGCTCCATTCTGGATAACACGTAGTAATCAATCCCATTAATAGGCCATTCAGTATTTTGGACCTCCGGTAAGTCAGTCGCAACCGGTGGAATAAACGACCAATGTGGCTTCCATTCAGCCCCCTGATCAATCCATTTGGCCAGGGTGGCGATTTCCAAATCGGTCATTGTCAGGTTTGAGGAAGGAGGAGGCATCATGTAATCGGGATCATCACTGGTGATGCGGGCCATGATCTCACTGGTGCTGACCCTTCCTGGATTTACTGCCTTAAGTCCTGAGCTGGTTTTTTTAAATAGACCTTGCTGGTTATCCAATTGTAGATTTCCCTCTATGGCGTTCTCGTCGGGCCCGTGGCAACGATAGCATCGGTCTGAAAGGATGGGCTGCACATGAAAATTATAATCGACAGTCTGTGGGAGCTGCTCCAACACCTGCTTATCTGCTGTATATCGGGGTCCACAACCACCCAGTAAGCTCAGACCAATTGTCACCGCCATACCGTATTGCCTTAACCTCTCAGCTTTCATAGAGGATAATATTACAAAAAAAGAAGTTGCTATTGGGTGATCATGGCGTATTTGCTGTCCATCTCTGCTTCCCATTCTGTTAGTGAAGCGGATAGCCTGGTCACCATCTCTCCCCTTTCATCAGCCAGGTTAAAAACCTCCAGTGAGTCCTGACTCAGGTCGAAAAGATAGGTATTCTCCTCTGATTGAAGCAGTTTGAATTGATTATACCTCACCGCCCTTTGGCCCCGATATCGCCAAAATAAGCTTCGATCAGACATAGGCTGCTTTGACAAGAGAAAATCTGAAAGATCGATACCGTCTAATTCCAAAGATTCTGGGATTGGCACCTGGGACAATCCCAATAAAGTGGGCATCCAATCAAAGCTCATTACAGGTTGACCGGATTCCCCCGTCTCAATAGTTCCGGGCCAATAAACCAAACCTGGCACCCTGATCCCACCCTCAAATAAGGTGGTCTTATGCCCTCTGAGTATCCCATTATCGCCATAATTTTGTTCTGCACCGTTGTCAGATATGAATACTATCATAGTATTTGAGGTCAGGTCCAGTTCTTCCAAAGTTTGC
>JANQPK010000356.1 GCA_028289505.1 Cyclobacteriaceae bacterium | reverse complement strand
GCTGCCAGGTGGCCGCATATATTAGATCCGGGTCTCTTGGATCCATGATGATATCCGTGACTCCTACCCATTCGTTATCTCCAAGGGTTTTATTCCAAGTCTTACCACCATCTATACTTTTGTAAAAGCCTCGATCGCCACCTTTAGACCAAAGAGGGCCCTGAGCTGCAACCATTACCACATTGGAGTTTTCTGGATGCACCAGGATTTTTGATATATGTTCAGATCTTTTTAAACCTAGATTAGTCCATGAACTGCCTCCATCTTGACTCAAATAAATGCCATCCCCATATCCGACATGACGTCCACCAATATTTTCTCCTGTGCCAACCCAAATTCTGCTTGGATTATTAGTATCAATAGTAATACAGCCAATGGAGTAGACTGGTTGCTTATCAAAAACTGGTGTCCAAGTGGTTCCTGAATTAACGGTCTTCCAAACTCCTCCGGAGCCCACAGCTACGTACCAGGTACTGTAATCATCAGGATGGATGGCGATGTCAGCGATACGACCTGACATAAAACCCGGCCCAATATTTCGAAATTTTAAGCCGTTGAAGATACTGTCGGTCAGCATAGGCTTTACGGTGGGATCGGTTTTTCCTTTACGCTGTGCCAGCAGATCAAGCGGTTGAAACAAGATTAACAAAGCGATGAGGTATAGAATAGATTTCATTTTGCTAGTAATTTGTTTGAGGTAATGTCATGTGAATCTCAGCACCATAATCGGTGTAGTGCCGATAGTATTGAAGGTTCAGCCACATGACTTGATGATTGTTTCTCACTACCAAGGGGCGAATATTATTTTGTTTTGAATCGACTGTGATCGATGAGACTTTCCAGTTCTGTCCAAAATCATTGGTTTCCCATCTCTCAATCTCGAATACTCCATTTTTGGTAACTGACAAGTAAACCACAGAGGGATCAGCATGGTCAAGGGTAATACCTCCTGAATAATTGGGTTCCCGTTCTTCTTCACCTTCAACGGTTTCGGGGAACCACTTGCCCGAATCTACCATTTTCGTGTTTTGCCACTGATTACCATTCCAACAGGCATAGTAGTATACATGGGTGGAGTCATTGGGAAACCTGGAATAAACCAGCACCGGGTTGTCTTCCGAATCTCCGGCAACATCCCAGATCCAGGCTCTTTCTCCAGTGGTGGCAGCATCATAAACCAAGTCGCTTGCAGCAGGGTCTAAGGGTAATTGACTCCAGCTTTTTATCTTGCTATTATCTGCCTTATGTAAATATGTATCTTGGTATTTTGCATAATAGATGCTGTTGGTGGGCTCATTTCTGGGATGACCATCTGTAAACGCGAAATGTATTACGTCTTTATTATTGGTTCCTACTTTCAAATAGGGCCTGCGATTTCTATAAGTCCGCTCTGGTAGAATAAGAATGTCTCCAGTGGACCAGCTATAACCATTATCGTCGGAAGTGGCAAAATTTGGCTTGAAATCTACCCCCCTCCAAAATAAATAAAGCTTATCCTCTTCATCTGATAGCCTGACAATATTGGTATAGGTGTAGGTATTGGAGGCACCCGGGAACAGGGTGCTGTCGTTTAACACCAGTTCTTTTGATGCCTCCCAGGTATCGATGCTTTCAGGATTTGAACCGCGCGCCAGAATCATAGGGCTCTCACTGGAATGCTTAGAATAAAAAACCAATAGTCTTCCCTGTGAATCAATATTAAAGCTGGGGTTATTGTGATCATCAACCTTTAGCTTGGAATCTAGTCTGTGTATAACTACTGTATCCTGATCATGATCATAGAAGCCAACCTCAATACTGCCATCCGCAGTAACCCATCCTGAATAGGTCCTTTTGTGTTCACCTTCAAAATAAATGGCTCTGGGATCTGAAAACCAACACCATGCGCCATCATTGCTAATGGTTACCTGATTGGAGTCCGATACCAAAGTTGCCGAGATAGATTGATTCTCCTGCCCTGTAGTGCAGCCAGTGCCGAAACCCAGAATAAAGAACATGATTATCGTAATTTTTGTAAGCTGCATTAAACTGGCTTTATAAAAAAGAATCGGCCAACACTGGATTACTATTAACCTCACCAAGCTCGACATACTGCACCGTACCGGTACCGGTAAAAGTTAACACCACACCCATGATCTTGCCAAAATCTTGCTTGAAGTTGGTGCTTAAAACCATGGTATCGGCAATCTTGACCTGTGCCAGCTTGTTTTGAACAGCTATTGTCAGGTCTTGCCACTGGTACATATCTCTACCAAATGCAGAGAGATCACTATCTTGACTGTCATGGATTACTTCCCCCACTTTGATGCCAATATTAGCAACACAGCCTTTGGTAGTTAGGGGAAAATAGAAGATATGCTCTTCACAAACTAGTGTTAGATTAAACTGCGGGCAAGGGTAGTTGCCAATTGAGTCACACTTGATCCTGGTACTGATTTGAAAGTTATCACTATGTAGTCCAAAATCTTGAGTATTATGATAGTTGAGCAAAAAATTGCGTTGGGTATCCACACCTGCTTTTACCAAATGCTCTTCGCTAACATGCATAGTGCCTCCCCTTGTGATGTCTGGGTCGCGCAAGTAAATCGGCACCAGATCATCTCGATTATACTTAATCAGCGACAACCAACCATTAGTTTTAATGTGGATTCTGGATATACTAAAAATGGAGTCATCGGCCAGTAGTTTGGCTCGGTGAAATCCAGGGGTGTAGTAAATACTGCTATAGTTGCCAGCACTTGGATCAATCGAAACCCGGTGAAGTTCGTTCCATGATTGCTGCAGATAAAAGCTATCTGCGGAAATATTTTGAACATCGTATTTGAATATTACGGTATTGGGAACACCGGAAGAAACCGTTTTATTGGTGGAAAAACGGACAGGACCAGTAGCTATGGGTTTAGGTTTCTTAACTGACCTCTTCTGTGCACTTTCAGATGATATCACCAAAACACCGACAAGGGACAGGGCAATTATCAGAATGGAGCCAATTATCAAGCCTGAGCTGAATTTTAATCGCGAGCTAAAAGGTGAAGAATTGGCGTGCTGGGCATTTTTGAAATCGAGCCAATCCGAATAATTCAACAATGACGCAAGTGCATCCAGGGTTGCAGGATGGGGATTTTGATGGTAATCTGATTTCCAAATCCTTCTGAGGGTGGATAAGCTAATCCGGATTCCAGATTTTTCTTCAATAATACGGGTTAACTGATCAAAGTCTCTCTGTTTCCATTGACCGTCAGCACTTCCCAACAGATACCGTTCTTGGATAAGCTTCTTGCAAAGATTAATAAACTCCCTTTCAGACATTGACCTGTAAATGATCGGAAATTGAACGTAAAAAGAATGGCTTCAGGCGCTATTCCCACGTAATAAACACCGAATTGCAACTTGAATATATACCAAATTAAAACATTTAAAAATGAAAATTCCTGCAATAGTAGTCCTGGCAAACATAGTTTTTAGCATTTCCATATCCGCTCAAGAGATAAAAGTGCCATTTGATTCTGATCAATGGGAAATGTCAAATGCTCAATATTCGATGCAGCGTTTTGAGGGTAAAGAGTCACTGCTACTCCAAAGTGGCTTTATCTACCTTAAAGATGTCCTGTTTTTGAATGGCACCATAGAGGTAGATATTAATTTTTCTGCCTTACGGAACTTTCCAGGGGTTGCTTTCCGGATTTATAGTGTTGGTAATTATGAAGAATTTTACATAAGACCTCACCAGTCAGGAAATCCGGATGCCAACCAATATACTCCAGTTTTCAATGGCCTGGCAGGTTGGCAACTATATCATGGATCTAAATACGCCACCCCGATCAGCTATTCCTTTAATGATTGGCATCATCTCAAGATCGTAGTGAAAGGAAAGAAAGCTGCGGTCTATTTTGACGATATGGACCAACCCTTATTGGAGATTTCTGAATTGATGCAAAAAACAGTGGCTGGATCCTTGGGTCTTAAGACTTTGACCAATGTGCATTTTGCCAATTTTCAATATACACCGGATCAGACTACCTATCAGCAAGATGTAGGGATGGTTGAAAGTATTGAGGGACTGGTCAAAAACTGGCAGCTATCTGAAATTCTGGCTGACGATAAGTTTAAAGGCAAGTTTCAACTGGCACCTGCTGACATAAAAGATATTCAATGGGAGCAGTTTGGTGTGCAATCCAGCGGTGTATTAAACATTGCTCAATACAGACAGATCCAGGAGGGAAGAAGTACCGCTATTGCCAAACTTGAAATTGAATCCGATCGCAAACAAGTTAAACAGCTTGATCTGGGTTACAGCGATTATATAACGGTTTATGTGAATAACCAGGTTCTGTACTCTGGTGCTAACAATTTCAGATCACGAGACTACCGGTACTTGGGTACCATAGGGTTTTTCGATTCAGTCTATCTGCCTTTAAAAAAGGGAACAAACCAGGTATTGATAGTGGTCAGGGAAGATTTTGGTGGCTGGGGTGTACAGGCCAGAATGTTGGATCAATCAGGGGTGGAGATCAATTAGAGCTATTGTTGGTCTTTTGATATCTTCTGCTCCAGGACCGTCTGAATGCTGTTTGATTTGGCTATAAGTTAAATCCAAGGCTCCAGCGTCCAATGTACTGGGGAATGGCGTAAAACCCATCTTGAAATTACCTGGTAAAGTCTGGTCCAGGATCATGGTCATTTGAACAACTGAGTAGACTGCAACAGACGATACTGGTAAATAAAAGTAATCCGAAGGATTTCACCCCTAATGCGTTTTGCATACAATTTAACCATCTCTAACCATCGATTCATGGTAAATATTTAGCATTAGGTACACAGATGTTTTTTCTTAATCTCAAAAAACGATACGGGCAAGTGCTTTATTTGTGGGTATGATCAGCAGGAGTATTCAAGCATGGCCCGGTAATTCGCAGTATCTGATCAAACTAGGTCTGCTATTTTTGTTGATTGCGTTTAAATCATGTGAACTTGATCAAGTTGTTAACACCACACCGGAACGCCAAACTTTATTGCTGGTTTCACTGGATGGGTTCGCCAATTACTACTTTAGTACCAGTCATACACCGGTATTGGATAGCTTGATGCAAGCAGGTGCGTCTGGTGTATTGATCCCGGTTTTTCCTACAAAAACGTTTCCCAATCATTATACACAAGTCACAGGGCTTTATCCTGAAAACCACGGAATTATTTCAAACTTAATGTATGATCAACAATTCAACCAATATTTTACCATTGGATCATTTAGTAAAACCACTGCGGATGGGAGGTGGTATCAGGGTGAACCAATCTGGGCCACCTGTGAGAAACAGGGATTATTTAGCGCTACTATGTTTTGGCCGGGTTCGGATGCCGAAATAGGTGGCGTTAGACCCCGATATTATTTTCCATTTAATGGGTCAGTTACCCCCGAGCAAAGAATCGATCAGGTACTTCAATGGTTGGCTTCGGGTCAAGACCGTCCTGATCTAGTTACTCTATATTTTGAGCAGATCGACCAAGCAGGACATCGCTATGGCCCTTATCATAAAGCAGTTACAGAGGTAATTGCAGATGTCGATACCATGTTAGGAGTTTTAATGCGAGGAATACAAAGTTTAAAGTTGACTTATCACATTAACATCATTCTGGTATCTGATCATGGAATGGGTCAGTTGGACCGTGATCGTGTCATTTTTCTGGATGACTATCTCGCTTTAGATCAGTTTCAGGTCTTGAATTGGACACCTGTGTTAGAAATAATACCCAAGCACATTGACAAGGAAGTTATTATAGAAAAATTGACCAATGCACATCCTCAACTACAGGTTTATTTGAAACAAGATACTCCTGAGCACTGGCGTTTTCAAAATCACCATCGTATAACTCCAATATTGGGATTAGCCAGCCCGGGGTGGTCAATAAGCACCAGAGATTATTTTACTCAGCATCCAAGATCTTTTACCGGAGGTGCTCATGGTTATGATACCACAGTGGAATCTATGCATGGAATATTTGTGGCGGCAGGTCCGGGATTTCGAGTTGGTGCTAACATCGGGTCTATTGAATCTGTGCACTTATATGAATTGCTGTGCAACATTTTAGAGTTGAAACCTAATAAAAACGATGGTGAATTAGAGGTTTGGAGACCAATTCTCAATTAGTAATGGTCAGTGAAACACTGTGATACCCAGTTTTCCGATCAGACCTTTCTGCTCCCACGCCATGATCTCTGTAGCTGGCAGTTAGTAAGTAATGACCCTCCTGTATGGACGTTTCCGCGGTAAATAAGCCATCAAATCCCCGACTGATTTCAACTAAATTATTGGATTTTTCACCTACTAACCAGGTAATAATCTCCCGCGCTTTGGTTTCAGGTATATCCTGTGCAGGCATCATTTCGTTTCCCCAGTTTCCTGCTGAACCTTGAAGTAGGCTACCAATCAATCCATTAATGGCCTTTTGTTGACTTGACTGCTTAATCTTACTAAAAGACGGTCCCACCAAGTCATTTTTCCACTGATGACAATCAAAACACCCTACTGCTTTTATATTGGACAATCCTGAGCTAGGGTTGTATTCATATTTACTTATCTCTTTGATTGTATTGTATTTAAAATGTCTGATTTCAACAAATACTTCATTTGTGGGTATCTCTTGATAATCACTGGATCCGTCTTCAGGATCCATTACCGAAACAGTAAATGAGATTTGCTGTCCTGGTGCTACTGTGTCTACATTTTCTGCTAAAATAAGCTTTACTACTGGTGATTGATTAATCGGATCGCTACCCGTAGGTGCAGTAAACAGCAATGTTGTGAGTGTTAGAAATATAATAGACACCACTAAGCCTTATCGATTTCTTCAGCAACACGATTGGCCGAACGGGTTGCGGCTTCCATGCCCCAGTTCAGATTATCACAGGATGCACCTGCAAAATGAATGCGTTTAAAGGGTGTCATCACGTAGGGCCAGAATTGATTAAGGGAATTCATTGGAAAATCCAATCGTTCGCAGGTAGGTGCATGGAGATCTTTACTCCAATCTTTAATCAAAGCTTGCTCAATCGGTGCTTTCTTTCCAGGATACATCTCATTGAAGGCTTCTAATGCTCTTAGAGGGTTACCTCCCGCTGGTCCAACGCCCATGAGTATCACCCTGTGGGTATCGATTTCGTCTGCAACTTGCCATACGGATGCGATTTGTGGGTGGCCCAGCTGCATATTAATGCTTAAACCGTCTTCTTCCCAAAATGCCGAACTGGCTTGAAATACCAATCTGGAATAGGAGTCGTACCTTACATTGCTAATGGCATTTTGCTTTTCAACAGGAAGGGGTGGATCCAGCAATATTTTGCGGAAAGCTGGTGGAGGAATGCAGTTGGCCAGAAAGTCGGCTGATTCCTCATGTTCTTCGCCAAACTGACGATAGCTGACAGTAACACCTGATTCTCCATGAACGATTTTAACAATAGGACTGTTTAGTTTTACTCTTTCGCCTAATATTTTGGCGAATGCGTTGGGTAATCCTTGGTTACCTCCTTTCAGCCGATAAACATCAACTGGGTACTCAGCTACTCCTCTTAAGTTCAGAATGGCGGATTTCCACAGCGCATACAGGGCCGAGGTTTGGCTGCCACCTAAAAAACGTAGGGCAGCCTTAGAGGCTCCTTCGGTTTTGTAGAGTTCATCAACAGGGGTATTATCCATGTGGTCGAAACCAACCCCAAATGGCTGGTACTCATCAGTAAACTTATGTAGATAGGGCTGCAGATAAAGTCTTCTCAGCTCGGGCAACGTATGTTGCCTAATGTAGGCTATTTCACGGTGGTTAAAGCCAAATTGCTTTAAAACCGTGGTGTCCAGTAACATCTCTTCAGTGTAGAACTTGCCATCAATACGCCTGAGCAGGTTTCTTCGTCGGGGATAGGGCAGGACCTCCAAGTTCAATTCTTTGGTGTATTCCCAGAATTTCTCATACCCAGGCTTCGTAATATGTTCAGCCCCTAAATCAGCGTAAAGCCCATCCGAGAGTGCATCACGACGAGTGAATACATGACCGCCATATCTTCCAGATGCTTCTAATACTTTTACTTCATGTCCTCTTTTTAGTAATTCATAGGCACAACAAAGCCCCGCAATGCCAGCACCTGCTACTAATATCTTTTTTGCACTTCTGCTAGGAGATTCCGGTTTCTTTTTATTGAAAAACTCATTGATGGAAAGCTGGGGTGGAAGTATGGATGTGCCCACACTAGCTAAAACCCCTGACTTCAAAAACGATCTGCGCTCAGCCATATTTTACTAGGAAATTAACCTTTATTTAAGTTATGAGTTATTCAACAAATTATAAAACCATTTACTAGAATCCCTCATATTTTGTAATTTGAAGGTTAACTAAAACTTAGGTTTGATTATAAGATGACAAAGTGGTATGCGTGGATTCTTTGGTGCTTGGTGCTGTCATGTAATCCAAAACCTGAAGCGGAAGAGATTGATCTACCAGACCAGATCAGCTTCAATTTTGACATAAGACCCATTTTATCGGATAACTGCTATACATGTCACGGACCTGACTCCAGTAGCCGACAAGCCGGTCTAAGGCTTGATTTACGCGAGGCTGCGACCATTGAACTGGCAGATGGTAAAAAGGCGATTGTTCCTGGTAACTGGAAAAAAAGTGAATTAATTCAGCGGGTAACCAGCAGCGATCCAGAGTTAATGATGCCACCACCGGAAATGAAACGGCAATTGAGCACTAGGGAATTGACCTTGCTTAAAAAATGGATTGACGAGGGGGCGCAATGGGAGCCTTACTGGGCATTTATTGCTCCCAAAAAAGCTGAGGTACCTCAAGTGGAACAGGTTGAATACCTGGACAATGAGATTGATAATTTCCTGATGCAAAAACTAGCATCTAGCGAGCTGCAACCAGCTCAAATCGCTGATAAATACACCTTGGCTCGTAGACTTTCGTTCGTTTTAACCGGTTTGCCCCCTGAGGTTAATACCTTAGAGTCATTTATCAATGATGCTGATCCCGATTCATATGAAAAATTGGTTGATCACTATCTGGCATCTCCACATTTCGGAGAACAATGGGCACGTCATTGGATGGACCTGGTACGTTATGCGGATACAAGGGGTCATGAATTTGACTACAAAGTAGTTGGTTCCTGGCAGTACAGGGACTATTTAATCAGAGCATTTAACCAGGATATTCCCTATAATCAAATGATTATGGAGCAGTTGGCAGGTGATCTGATTTCGGAGCCAAGACTCAATCATTCCACTGGTTTCAACGAATCAGTAATAGGGACTGCATTTTACGGTCTAACTGAAGGAAAGCATAGTCCAGTTGATTTAAAAGTAGATCAGTCAGAGCGAATTGATAACATAATAGATGTTACTTCTAAGTCTTTCCAAGCACTTACCGTGGCCTGTGCCAAATGTCATGACCACAAATTTGACCCGATTCCAACTACCGACTACTACTCCATGTACGGCATGGTTGAAAGTACTCGTTTCACGGTTACACCAGTCAATTTTGATCATAGTAGTCAGCTGAAATTCGATAGCCTTAAACAAGATCAACAATCTGTTAGAAACTACATATCAGAGAGTATTGGAACTAAGCCTGCTGTTTTATCTTACCAAAGCAAAACCCAAGCAGATTTATCCTCATATAACCTGATAGGCGACTTTAGATCAGGTGCGTTAAATAACTGGATACCTGATGGATATTCTGTTGAAAATTCTTTAGGTCAACCTATTGTAAATGGTGATCATTTGGTGGGATTGGAAACTGGTAAAGCTTCCAGTAAAGTGGTTGGAAAAGGTATTTATGGTGCTTTAAGATCTCCTGGTTTTGTCATAAATACCGACAGTATGTTGTTTCGAGCGGCTGGTAAATACTCAATGATACGAGTGGTGATCGATAATCACCAACTTATACAGTATCCTATTTATGGGCAGTTGAAAACCCATTTAAATGGAGATGAACTCCAAGAGTATCGTATTGATGTATCCATGTGGAAAGGTCACCACGCTTATGTTGAATTTTTAGTTGGGGATTATTTAAGAAGAAAAGATAAGGATCCACACGATTATGATCTCAATCCGGAAGCTTGGTTGGAAGTTGAGTATGTTTTTGGGTATGATAGCCTGCCTGGGGGTGTACCAGTAGTATCAATCGGTAAAAGTAGTTTGGAGGCAGATGAGCTGCTGATTAAATGGGCAGATGGTAAGGCTAGTGCTAGTGAAATTATGTACTTGAACGACTGGCTTCAGCTGAA